>JBCCAA010000131.1:0-3789 GCA_039815055.1 Pseudomonadota bacterium
ACCGCTGCGATCACCGGCTTGCCGCAATGCACCATCGCCTTGACCAGATCGCCGGTCATGCGGGTGAAGGCCAGAAGCGCCTTCATCGACATGCCCGTGAGCGGCCCGATAATGTCATGTACATCGCCGCCGGAACTGAAATTGCCGCCATTGGGCAAGATCACGACCGCATGGATGTCGTCGGCGTCGCGAAGGGCGCGGAACCAGTCCCGCATCTCGGCATAGCTTTCGAAGGTGAAGGGGTTTTTCCGATCCGGCCGGTCATGTGCGATGCGCGCGACGCCCGCGTCGATCCTGCAGCGAAAGTGTTTCGGTTCAATCAGGTTCATCCGACCCTCCCCCAGCGCGCGCCCGGTCGAGAAGCGCACCCAACGCCTGAACATCCGCAGGCGAAAGCGCGCCAAGCCGTCTGTCGATCCAGGCCTCATGCTCTGCGGCGAGGGCGGCAAAGGCCGCCTGTCCCTGCCCCGTCAGCCGCGCGATTTGGGCGCGGCGGTCGCCCGGGACAGCCACGCGCAGCGCCAGCCCCTCTGCCGTCAGGCGATCCACGATGCCGGTCACGTTGCCGTTTGACACCTTCAGATAGCCTGACAGCGCACTCATCTTCAGCCCTTCGGGGTGCCGCGCCAGCGCCGCCATGACATCAAAGCGCGGCAGGGTCGTGTCGTGTTCTTCGCGCAATTTACGCCGAAGGTCCGTCTCGATTGCGGTGGTCAGTGTCAGCAGCTTCAGCCACAGCCTCAGACGCTCCTTAGACTGCGGCTCTGGCCGTTCGGTTGGACAGGGCTTCATATCGCGCCACCAGAGAGCGAGAGCGCGTGGCCGTTGACCGAGCGCGCGCCGGCGGAGGCGAGAAACAGCGCCGCTGCGGCGACCTCATCCGTGTCGATCAGGCGCGCTTGGGGGTTGGCGTCGGCAACGATCTTTGTCGCGGCCGCCCGGTCGGCCTCAAACCGCGCCATCACGCCGGTAATCGCCGTTTCGGCAAGGGCGGTATCGGTAAACCCTGGACAAATAGCGTTGCAGGTGACGCCGGATTTCGCGACCTCCAACGCGACAGAGCGGACAAGCCCCAGCACACCGTGCTTTGCCGCTGTATAGGCTGGGACCGAGGCGTTGCCCTCTAGCGCGGCGGTCGACGCAATCGCGATCAGTCGCCCGCCGGCTGTCATCCCTGGCAATGCTGCGCGAAACGTAAGAAACGTGCCGGTCAGGTTGACGGCCAGCGTGGCGTTCCAGTCATCAAGCGTGGTTTTGGCCAGTTTGCCCGAAACGCCGCCACCGGCATTGGCGACGACAACGTCGAACGCGTGGGCAAAAAGGGCCTCGACCTCCGTCTCAACGGTCACGTCGGCGGTGCGCCAGGCAATCGCGCGCCCTTCGGCGGCCTTTTCCAGCGGCTCTTGGCGACGGCCCGCGATTGTAACGGCGTCACCGGCATCGGCGAAAGCATGGGCGATGGCTTTGCCGATGCCTGTACCGCCCCCGGTGACCAGAACCTGCCTCATGCGCGGAATGTCTCTGTCGCGCGGTCGGCCAGCCGCCAGGTTTGATCGCGGCCGGCAAGATAGGGCAGCGGCCAATCGGGCGCGGCGCGGTCGCCGATCCGGGCGGCTTCGCGCAGCGTCCAGTAGGGATCGGCCAAATGGGGCCGGCCCACGGCCACCAGATCGGCGCGGCCGGCCATCAGGATGGAATTGGCGTGATCGGCCTCGTAGATATTGCCAACCGCCATGGTCGCGATGCCCGCCTCGTTCCGGATCCGGTCGCTAAAAGGTGTCTGGAACATGCGGCCATAGACCGGTTTGGCCTCCACGGTCGTCTGCCCTGCCGAGACGTCGATCAGGTCGGCGCCCGCCGCACGGAAGGCCCCAGCGATCAAAACGGCGTCCTCGGGCGTCACCCCCGCCGCACCGACCCAATCGGTTGCCGAAATGCGCACGGCCATCGGCCTTTCCGCCGGCCATGCGGCGCGCATAGCGGCAAAAACCTCCAACGGCCAACGGAGACGGTTTTCAAGACTGCCGCCAAAACCGTCCTGACGCCGGTTCGAGACCGGGGACAAAAACGACGACAACAGATAGCCATGGGCGGCATGCACTTCGATCATGTCAAAGCCCGCGCGCGCGGCCATCGCTGCCGATGCCGCAAACTGGTCGCGGATCTGGTCCATTTCGGCCCGCGTGATCTCCCGCGGGGTGGCGTTTTCCTCAGCCCAAGGGATGGGCGAGGCGCTGACCACATCCCAGTTGCCGGCCTCAAGGGGCGCGTCCATCCGCTGCCACCCCAGTTGGGTAGAGCCTTTGCGCCCCGAATGCCCGATCTGGCAACAGATCTTGGCATCCGTGTGGGTGTGAACGAAATCGGTGATGCGCGCCCAGGCTGCCTCATGCTCGGGCGCATAAAGGCCGGGACAGGCCGGGGTGATCCGCCCCTCGGCGCTGACGCAGGTCATTTCGGTATAGACCAACCCCGCGCCGCCCTTTGCACGCTCACCATAATGGGTGAGGTGCCAATCCGTCGGGCTTCCGTCCACCGCTTTGTACTGCGCCATGGGGGAGACGACGATCCGGTTTTTCAGCGCCATCTCACGAAGGCCGAAGGGCGCGAACATCGGCGCGCGCAGCGGCGCATTGTCCGACGCGCCAGCCTGGTCCATGAACCACCGCTCAGCGCTTTCCAGCCCTCCTTGTTGACGAATCCCATTTGCTCGAGCTGCGCCAACTGGTCCTTGTAGGTCTCCTCAGGGTTGTTCACATTTTGAGGAGGAATCGGAGCATTCAGTCCGCCCATCAGATTCTGCAGGTTGAGTCCGCCTCCTTGACCGCCTTGGCCTCCTTGTCCGTACATTTGCTGGAACTGTCTCATGCGGGCCTGGAAGTTGGGGTCATTCATCATCGAGTTCAAATCGGGAACTGTGTTTTGTCCTGAGAACCCGGGGAATCCGGACATGTTGGGGTTCGGAGGAGGGGGGGTGGTTCCGGGCTGGGACGTCTGGGTGTTGGTCCCGGTCTGAGTATTGCCCTGGGCAGTGCCGTCAGTGGGCTGAGTGCCCGGCTGAGTTGGGAACCGTCCGATATTCATTCCCGGGAAGCCAGGCAGTCGGCCATTTTCCATCATGGCTGCCATATTCCTGAGCATGTCCGGGTTGTCAAACATCGCCTGCAGTTGTGGATTGTTGGTGATCATTCCCTGCAGCATGGGATTGCTGTTGATCATGTTCCGAAGCATTTCTGGGTTGGCCAGCAGCTGGTGCATCGTTTCCCTGATTTGGGGGTTCTGCATCGCATTGTTCATGTCTGGGTAGCTGAAGTTGCTCGGGCCCATTCCCGGGTAAGGCCTTGACGAAATCGGATCCGTGTTGGCCCCCGTGTTCGAAAATGGGTTCACATTCGGCGCGTTTTGGTCCACATTGGGGCTCGGATGCGCCGGGTTCTTATTCAGTGGCTCAGGCTTGGAGGCCTTGGTCTTCTTTTTGACCATGTGGATGGTGTGGCCAGTGGTGATTCCCAAATCGGTCAATATATCACAGTTGTTTTTTAGGATTTTCCCCCTGAAAATCAGTTTGATTGTGTCGACGGAAATGTTGGACAACTCGGCCACTTTTTCTTTGAGTCTCTCGACCGTTTCGCGCGGGTTGATTGTGATCTCGTAGACGCGGCTGCTCAAATGCTTCACGCAAATTGTGATTTCGTTAATGTCCATCGCAGGGCGGTCTATGAGGCCGTCGAAGTCTTGAAGCGCTACAATTAGGTTTTGCTGCACGAGAACGATCGCTGAATGTCAGAT
>JBCCAA010000138.1:0-3575 GCA_039815055.1 Pseudomonadota bacterium
GAACACCCCTGACGCGGCTCAAGCTGCAACTGGCGATGATGGAACAAAGCGAAGAGATTACCGGCGCCCGCACCGATCTCGATGACATGTCGAAAATGCTCGATGAGTATCTCGCCTTTGCCAGCGGCGAAGAAGGCGAACGGGCAGAAGAGCTGCGTCTGGACCACATCACCCGCACTGTGGCGGAGCGGATTGACGGCGCATCGGTCAAAGAGGCGACAGAAATCAGTCTGACCGCGCGCCCCATGGCTCTGACACGGACGCTGACCAATTTGATGTCCAATGCGGTCGGCTATGGCACTCGCTGCGAGGTGCGGTTGATCAAAGGCCCCCGTATGGCAGAAATCCTGTTTGACGATGATGGTCCCGGCATCCCGGAAGACAAAAGAGAAGACGCGTTCCGTCCGTTTCACCGGCTGGATGATGGTCGCTCGCAGAACGTCTCAGGCACTGGCCTTGGTCTGACGCTAGCGCGCGACTTTGCCCGCGCACATGGCGGCGATATTCGGCTCGAAGACAGCGAAATGGGCGGGCTGCGGGTGCGCCTCAGACTGCCTTACTGATCAGGCTCAGCATCTTGCTTCGCCTTGCGCGCGCGACGCCCTTTCAGCCAATCGACCCGCTCTTCGATTTTGATCAGTTCGGCATCCAGGGCGGCCATGGTACGGCTGAGATCCGGGCTAGTTTCTTGACGCCAGGCGCGCTCGGCTTGCGCAATCGCCCAGCCGATAGACGCCACCTGAATACCGCGCGGGATCTGGCTCGCCCCATCGAGTCCCGCACACGTGAGCGCCCATTTTGCGGTCGCCGCACGGGCTCTTAGTCGCAGCGCCAGGCCATCAAAAGACCGATCTCGCCAGCGCAAATACGACATCGCACCGTCGCGCACGTCCTCCATCGCTTCAAAGCGCAGCATGATGACGTCAAACACCCGCGTCCGCGCGGTCTCTTCAGCCTCCACGGGCTCATCGCTCATCGCCGCATCGAACACCCGTTCAACCGCGTCCGAAAGATCGTCCTTATCGGCAAGACCATGAAACTCTTTCAATGTCAGCCCCGCCGTTTCAGCGATCTGCGCGAGGGTCAAGGCGCCCCATTTTTCGGTTTCGGCCAGCTTTAGGGCCGCGTGTACGCCTTGATTGATGATCTCATCCCGGGTCATTCGGTCTCCTTCGAGAGGGCGATGTCCCGCGCGATTGCCGCGCCCACCGCTTTCTCAAACACAGATGGCATTGCCTCCGGTGACATCAAGACCTCAAGCGCGGCCTGCGTCACTCCGTTCGGAGAGGTGACGTTCTGGCGCAGCGTCGCAGCGGTCTCGGGGGAGCCTTCCATCAACGCCCCAGCGCCTTCGACCGTTTTGCGCGCGAGCCGCATGGACAGGTCAGGATCGAGGCCATGCGCCGTCCCGGCCGCGGCCATGACTTCCGCGAGCAAAAATCCATAGGCCGGGCCGCATCCGGAGATGGCGGTCGCAGCAGGCAATTGCGCTTCAGAGATAGGACCTTCCACCCGTCCAAGCGGCGCCAGAAGCGCGGTCATTTCGGCGATGTCAGATTCTGGCGTATCGGGTTTGGTGCAAAGGATTGTGACCCCTTTTCCGACCAAGCCTGGCGTGTTCGGCATTGCCCGGATGACTTGGGCCGTCCCTAGCTTGGCTTCCAATGTCGCCAGCGAAACCCCGGCCATAATCGACAAAACCAGTGTCTTCGGGCCAACCCAGGCGGCGATCTCACCGGCCAGCGCCCCGAACACTTGCGGTTTAACCGCCACCACAAGCACATCAGCTGCGGCGGGCGTTGGGTTGTGGCGGACTTCACCGGCTTTGACCCAATCCTGGACAAGATCTGCAGGCGCCGGATCAACGATGTCGACGTGTCCAGAGAAGCCAGCGGCAAGCCAACCGCCTGCTAAAGCCGATCCCATACGACCTGCGCCAATCAGTGTGATGCGTTTATCGACCATGTTGCCAGCTCCGTCTGAAGGCATTTGGTCGGGTTTAAACGAGGGTTCTAGGCTTCGCCAGCTGTTTCAAACAGAGCCGCTTCCAGGGCTTCGCGCGGGCTCTTTCCCGCCCAGATCACAAAATTGAAGGCCGGGACGAACATGTTCACCGCATCAAGGCCTGCCGCCATGACAGCGCGGACTTCGCCCGCTTCCGGTTCAACCCGGTCCAGCATCGGCAATGCATGGCGATAAATGATCACGCCCTCATCCGCCCAATAGTCGAAATGCCCGAGCCAAAGCCGCTCATTCGCCATCATGACGAGCTCCGCAATTGCCAGGCGGCGCGTGTCAGTGGGTTTGACGTCCAATGTGATGGAAAAATGCATCGCCGGGGGCTCGACCCGATTGGCGAACATGCCGCCCATATCGCCCCATTTGGAGGAGGCAATGCATTGAATGGTCTCGTCATCCTCGTCGCGCTGAAACTCCCAGCCAGCCTCAGTCAGGCAGCTTTCGATCAGCTCCAGGGCATCGATGTCCAGTATCTGGGAACGATCTACGGATAGGCTCATTGGTTTCCCCTTCCGAATCAGGTGGCATTCTTGCCACTGCTTGAAGCTACCCATGCCCGACTCATCGCGCAAGAGTCTTGGTTAAAAAGCAGTGGACAGGCCTATTTCTCGAGTTTCTTGAGGCGTTTCTCGAGCTCTTCGACGCGCTCCAGTGCCTGAACAGCGATCGCTTTCAGCGCCTCGACTTCCTCGCGGCTGGCCAGATCCATATCCGTAATCATCGCCCGAACACGGGACTCCCCTGCCGTCTTCATTTCTTCACCCGCCGCACGGGCCGCACCCATCGCACCGGTCATCAGACCCGCGAGATCATCGAGAATGGGGCTCTTTGTCGACATGTCATGACTCCCTTGCGCGTCTTGAACCTGTTGCGTTTTGTCCCTAGCAGATGGGGATTGAAATGCCGACAGGAAAGACCGCCGCATGAGTTTGCTCGCCATATCCGCGATGAGCTTCCCCGAAGTCTCGCCCGCGCTCTTTCAAATCGATCTCGGATTCCTCGGGCTCGGCAAGTTTCCGATCCGCTGGTATGCGCTCGCCTATATCGGTGGATTGCTGATCGGCTGGCGGTACGCTCTGGCGCTGGCGAAACGCCCGATGCTGTGGGGCGGAACCAGCCCGGCAACGCGGGATGATATTGATGATCTGCTCTTCTACGCGACGCTCGGTGTCATTCTGGGCGGCCGGTTCGGCTACATTCTTTTCTATCAGCTGCGGTATCAATGGGATCAAACCATGGCGGACCCTATGAGCCTGCTCAGGATTTGGGAAGGCGGCATGAGTTTCCATGGCGGACTGCTCGGGGTCGCGATCGCGATCTGGCTGGTCTCACGCCAACGAAATGTCCCGCTCCTGTCGATCGGAGATATAGCCGGCGTCGTCACGCCGATCGGGCTGTTCTTCGGGCGCATGGCAAATTTCATCAATGCGGAGCTTTATGGGCGCCCCACACCCGAAGGCAGTAGCTGGGGCATGATTTTCCCTCAGGGCTTTGTGCCCGGTTCGACGCCCAGTGCCTATAATTGGCAGACCGGGGAATGGGTCTATCGCGGCGAC
>JBCCAA010000054.1:0-18995 GCA_039815055.1 Pseudomonadota bacterium
CCCTGATGCAAGATGATGAGGTCATTTTGATCGATGTCCGTCGTCCCACAGAGTGGGCGGACTCCGGTGTGGCCGTCGGCGCACACCCTGTCACAGTGCAAGACCCAGACTTTCTGACAAAGGTCACGGAAGTTACCGGCGGTGATACATCAGCCGAGCTGGCCTTCATCTGCCGTTCCGGCGGGCGCTCTGCCACCGCCCGCGACCAACTGATTGATGCGGGCTACTCTAGCGTCACCAGCGTTGTCGGCGGTACGCTGATGGACGGCGGCTGAGTCGAAAGCGGGCTACTGGTTGAGGCCTGGTCGTCAGACTAATTGTGTCCTGACCGAGACAACTCATCGGCAACTCCGGGAGTGTCTGTGTCGGCTTTCATCCAGCTTTTGATCAGCGGTGAAATCGCAAGCATGACCACCGCGATACCCATCGCGACATACCCCACATTGGAATACACCGTGGCATAAGTTGCCTTTGCAGCAGCCACATCGGTGATTTGTCCGCCAATGGTTTCCGCGCCTGTGCCGCGTGCGATTATCCCGGCAAGGTAATTCGAAAGCCCGGAATACAGGAACCACGCGCCCATGGTCATCCCGACAACGCGGGCTGGCGCCATTTTGGTGACGGCAGATAAGCCCACTGGCGAAACCATCAGTTCGCCCATGGTGTGAACCCAGTATATCAGAAAAATGAAGTACACCGCTGTCAGGCCAACCGCGCCAGAGGCATTGATGCCTCCAACGAGCGATAAAAATCCGAGCCCCGCGAGAAACACACCCAACGCAAACTTCACTGGCGTCGATGGCTCGCGTCCGCGCTTGGCGAGGGCAATCCAGAGCCATGCGAGGATTGGCGCGAAGATGACGATGTAACCCGCATTCAGCGCCTGAAAGACAGGTGCTGGCACTTCCACGCCAAACATATTCTTGTCCACCAAACGGTCCGTGAAGAGGTTCAGAGACGATCCAGCTTGCTCAAACAGCGCCCAAAATGGGATTTGTGCGAGCACAAAATAAATCGCTGCAAACATACGTTTGCGCTCATTGCCCTTAAGGTTAGCGATGGAATAACCGACCAAAAAGACAAAGATCAAAATGCCCAGCGCGCCAACGAACCAGTCAGGGATGACCTCAGCATTCATGACGATGGCCATTGCCACCGCAATGATGCCAAGTCCGGCAAGGTAACACGCCATTTCCACATTGATCGGGCCGAGGAATGACTTTTTCAGAACCTCAGGATTTGGCGGTTCGGCTGCACCGTCGAGATACTTCTGGCCCCAGATAAATACGATAAGGCCGAGCAACATCCCGATCCCGGCAAGACCAAAACCATACTGCCAGCCATAAACTATTCCGAGAATGCCACAGGTGACCGATGAGAGGAACGAGCCGAGATTGATGCCCATATAGAAAAGCGTGAAACCAGAGTCCCGGCGCGGGTCGTCAAACTCATAAAGCGCGCCGACAATCGTCGAGATATTGGCTTTCAGATACCCGACCCCCGCAATGATCAGCGCCAGCGAGAAATACAAGATCAGCGTATAGGTCTCTTGGCGCTCCACGCGGGTCGTAAAGCTGTCGGCTGGAAGGGTCTGGTAAACTGCTGCAGTGGGCTCATCGGCCGTGTCTGCCGTCTCGAGAAACCCTATGGCGCCATCCGTATTGAACACCACACGTCGCTCAGCGCCATCAAGCTCCACATAGAGCTTACGATTGTCACCACGCCCTTCATCGAGCAGTTCGATCTCCGAGTCAGAGGTGACGAGGTATTCTTTTGACCCTTCTCCCTCAAAGGCCATACCGAAGTGGCCAAGACACAAAAGGATCGCCCCAAAAGTAACGGCCTTTCGCTGGCCGAGATATCGATCCGCCAAAGTGCCGCCGATGATCGTCATCACATAGACCAGTGCCGTGTAGGCACCGTACATGATCGATGATTTCTCGTCGGAAAACAGGAAATGTTGAGTCAGGTACAAGATCAGGAGGCCGCGCATCCCATAATAGGAAAAGCGCTCCCACATTTCCGTGAGGAACAAGATCGCCAATCCCTTTGGATGGCCAAAAAAGCTGGTGTCACGGGCGCGATTGCCCGGTGAATTGGTGGCTGCCGTCAAAGCGCCCTCCCCGAATCCTCAACGCTCGCTCAAGCGCCATCGATCTGTCACACAGACCACGCGCTACGGTTTGGCTCAAGGCGGAAATTGCTCAAAATCGGCAATCGGCGCAAAACCGTTACTCTAATACGCCAGTTCTTCGAATACCGGCTCCAGTCGCCCGCCCCAATCGCCATGATAGCGCTTAAGCAGTGCTTCGGCGGGCGTGATCCCGCTTTCGGCGATCTGGTCGAGTTCAGACAGGAAACCTGTCTCATTGTCGCCGCTGGTCGAAAGCATAGCCCGCGCTTTGAGGCCGGCTCGGGAAATGGCGAGCACGTCCTTGGCAAGGTCCTGGAGCGTGCGGCCATCTGGAAGCGGTGTTTTTAGTCCCAGCGAGCCAGCAGACTGGCGCATGGCTTCGCGCTGCCCATCGGTCCAGTCTTTGACAAGATCCCAGGCTGCATCCAGGGAGGACTGGTCGTACAAAATACCGGTCCAAAACGCCGAAAACGCACACAAACGGCTCCATGGACCTGAATCCGAGCCGCGCATTTCGAGGAAGCGTTTGAGGCGCACCTCCGGGAATATGGTGGAGAGGTGGTCTTCGAAATCATCGAGCGCCGGGCGTTCGCCGGGCAAAATATCCAGTTTGCCATCCATGAAGTCGCGAAAGGACTTGCCAGCGGCATTAAGGTATGTGCCGCCGCGGCGCACGAAATACATCGGCACATCCAGCGCGTAATCCGCGTAACGCTCGAATCCAAACCCGTCTTCGAAGACAAACGGCAACATGCCTGTTCGATCCGGATCGGTGTCGGTCCAGATATGCGAGCGATACGACAGGAATCCATTTGTTCGCCCCTCCATGAAGGGCGAATTGGCAAACAACGCCGTGCCGAGCGGTTGGAGCGCGAGCGACACGCGAAACTTCTTCGCCATGTCAGCTTCAGAGCTGAAATCCAGATTGCTCTGCACAGTGCATGAGCGAAACATCATCTGGTGCCCGAGGCGGCCGACCTCAGTCATGTAATCGCGCATAATCTTGTAACGCCCCTTGGGCATCATGGGCGTTTCTTCCAGGCTCCAGACCGGAGAAACACCCAGGCCAAGAAATGCAATGCCAAGTGGATCAGCGACCTGGCGCACTTCTTCAAGATGCTGACCAACCTCATTACATGTCTGGTGAATATGCTCCAGCGGTGCGCCAGAAAGTTCGAATTGGCCGCCGGGCTCCAGGCTCACGCTTGCGCCATCCCGCTTCAGGCCGATCAGATTCTCACCTTCGAAAAGGCCTTCCCAGCCGAACTGATCACGTAAGCCTTCCAGCATGGCCCGGACGCCGACATCACCAGCATAATGGAGCGGCCTAAGCCCATCCTTGATGAACCCGAACTTCTCGTGCTCGGTGCCGATCCGCCAGTCTGCGCTCGGCTTGCATCCAGCCTCAAGCCAATCGACCAGTTCCGCTTTGCTTTCGATGCGCGGTGCGTCTTCAGCAATGTCCGTTGTGGGCGTCGTCATTCGGTTTCGCCCTCCCGCGGCGTTCTGAACGGGCAGATAGGGTCACACGCCCCAATCGCCAAGCACTGCTTCCCAAAGCGCCAATGCGGCCACGACCGCGGTTTCTGCCCGTAGGATGCGGGGGCCAAGCGAAACGGGGGTCACATTCGGACGATTCCGCAGGGATTGGCGCTCGCCGGGTGAAAACCCGCCTTCAGGGCCAACCAGCAGGGCGGCCGAGCGTGCGTCGCTGTTTTGAAGGGCCTTGAGGATGGGCGTTGCGCGACCTGTTTCACCCCTCCACTTCTCGGAGTCGTCATCGCCAGCTTCATCGCAGAAAAAAACGGTTCGCCCTTCGCCAAGTTCATCTAGTGCCTCGTCCAAAGCGGCGGCCTCATGCACAAGTGGCATGTCCAGGCGTTCGGTCTGTTCAGCCGCTTCCAGGGCGATCTTCTGCAGACGATCCGCGCGAACGCGGGAGGCTTGGGTGCGTTCCGTCATTACCGGCTGGATGGCACACACACCCATTTCCGTGGCTTTTTCGATTACGAAGTCCGTGCGGGCTTTCTTCAACGGCGCAAAAAGTAAAATGAGGTCTGGCGCACTGCTTTGAGCTTTGCGTTCCGTGTCGACTTTCAGAAGCACAGACCGGCCTTCAACCATATCTATATGGGCCGTCCACTCCCCGTCCCGGCCGTTAAACAAGCGAACAGGATCCCCCATTTTGAGACGCAACACACGGGTAAGGTATTTGGCCTGGGCATCATCCATCGCAACGAAGCCCGCGCGGCGCAGATCTGACGTTACGTAAAGGCGAGGCGTTGCGCTCATGCCAGTTCACGTAGCGCTGGCCGGCGGCGGTCACAAGGGCGGGCGTGACGAGTTTGTCGGACTCAGCTAAGGGAAGCGCCATGAGTGAGACAGATTCCAGCCAGCCGGTTGAAAATGCGGCTGAAACCGCGACCGACGAGCCGGTTGCCGGACCGGCGCCGGTTGATAGCGCGTTCCCCGGATGGCTAAACCGGCTACCCGCCAGCGCGCGCCCTTATGGGCTATTGTCGCGGATCGACCGGCCGGTTGGCGTTTGGCTGCTGCTTCTGCCCTGCTGGATCGGCATCGCGTTCACGCGCATTCCAGACGGTTTTCGCTTCATCGACATCGGCTGGGCGCTCTTGTTCGCCATAGGCGCCGTTGCGATGCGTGGGGCGGGATGTACGTGGAATGACATCACAGACCGGGACATCGACGCCGGCGTTGCGCGCACAGCGAAGCGGCCAATCCCGTCCGGCCAGGTCTCCGTGCGAAACGCATATTTTTGGCTGGCGGCGCAACTGGCCGTGGGGTTCCTTGTGTGGCTTCTGCTGCCGTTCGACGCCAAGATCGTCGCCTTGCTCGCCCTTCCCCTGGTGGCCGCTTATCCGTTTATGAAGCGTATTACATGGTGGCCCCAGGCCTGGCTCGGTATCACGTTCAACTGGGGGGTCTTTGTTGCAGCCGCCACGGTTGGAAGCGTCAGCCTCGCCAACGTTGTGCTCTGGCTAGGTCTTGCCTGCTGGACGATCGCCTATGATACGATCTACGCGCTCCAGGATCGCGAGGACGACGAGTTGATGGGCGTAAAGTCCACAGCGCGCTTGTTTGGGGGCCGCGCCCTGCTGGGCGCCTTGTGCTTTCATCTCGCCGCAGCCGCGCTGATCGCACTGGCCGGACTGGCCATTGGCGCTGGCCGTTTGGGCGCTGTCACGGGTCTTGCGTTTCTGGCCCACGGCTTCTGGCAGATGTTGCGCATGCGTCGCGACGGAGAACGCGCCGCTTTGGACGTCTTCAAATCAAGTGTCTGGACAGGCGCCATTCTGGTGGCCGGCTTTACACTGTCGGCACTGGCCGCGCTGACCTAAAGTCAGGCTTGAGTGATCAGCTGCTGACCTTTACGTTCACGTCATGTCAGCTGCGAAACGCGTATCTCCCAAAGCGTTCTTTACGCCAGACGAGTGGGCAGATCTGTCCAGGCGCAGCCCCGTCATGGGCCTTCTGCTGCTGGTGCATTGTTGGGGCATTATTGCCGGCGCAATAGCACTGGCAATCTGGCAACCCTTGCTGATACCCCTTGCGATTCCAATCATTGGGGCCCGCCAGTTGGGCATGGCGATCATTATGCATGACGGCGCCCATGGAGCGATTTCACCGAACCGGTCCCTCAATGATTTTGCGGGCCAATGGCTTGGCGCAGCGCCTATTGGAGCTCACCTAAAAGCCTATCGCCGCTACCATCTGCAGCATCACAAATATGCGCAACAGCCGGAAGATCCGGACATGATGCTCTCGGCGCCGTTTCCCGTGACGCGCACCTCATTGAAGCGCAAAATTATCCGCGATTTGACGGGCCAAACCTTCTTCAAGCAGCGGTTAAACCAGTTTTCGAATGCGATGGGCCTGGGCATCCGCAATGAAAACGGCGTAGAAAACCGCGTTCAAAGCGCGCGAGAAGCTGTGGTGCCATTTGTTGCAATCAACCTTTTGTTTCTCGCCCTGCTGACCGGTCTGGGTCACTGGTGGGCCTATTTCGTGCTATGGCTGCTTCCGATGGCAACGTGGAACCAGATGATCACGCGGCTGCGCAATATCGCAGAGCATGCGGTCGTTCCCGACAATGAAGACCCGCTTCGCCATGCCCGCACGACCCACACCAAATGGTGGGAAAGCCTTCTGATTGCGCCTTATTGGGTGAACTATCACTGCGAACACCACATGTTTATGCATTTGCCGTGTTACCGCCTCAGCGCGGCTCACCGGCTCCTTACCCAAAAAGGCATCACTGAGCACATGGAAGTTCAAGACAGCTATCTGAGCGTCCTGGCTGCTGCGAGTTCCAAGCCTGAACCCACACCCACGCCAGCATGACGAACCAAAATGTCCTCGGCGGCCCGCTTACCGATTGCGGTCACGATCCATTGACCGGGTTTTTTCGCGATGGGTGTTGCCGGACAGACGTCGCAGACCGCAGCAGCCATACCGTTTGTGCCCGTTTAACCGAAGCGTTCCTGTCTTACTCCTTTACGCGCGGAAACGATCTCATCACGGCCCGGCCCGAATTCGGCTTTCCGGGCCTGAAACCCGGCGACCGATGGTGTCTGTGCGCGAGTAGATGGGAGGAAGCGCGCCTTGCTGGCTGTGCCCCACCGGTGGACCTTGGTGCCACACACAAACGCGCCCTCGACGCCATTACCCGGGAGAACCTCAAAGCCCATGCCGAGGAGACCACACCATGACCGTGATCATCGAAATGGTTTCAGATCCGGTATGTCCATGGTGCTGGCTGGGTTTGCGGCGGTTGAACGCTGCTGTGGCCGCCACGCCGGAGGTTGACGTCAAACTGTTGTTCAGACCGTTTGAGCTGGACCCCAGCGTTCCTGCCGGCGGGGTAGACTACAAAGACTATATGCGCACCAAGCTTGGCGGAACGGGCGCCGACACCGAAGACCCGAAAACCAGCCGGTTTCGGGCTATGCGCCAGGCGCTGGAGCAATATGGCGAAGACGAAGGCGTGCCATTCGCCTTCAATGGAATCACCGTGCGCCCGAATACTCTGGACGCGCACAGGCTCGTGCGCTGGGCCCAAGGCCAAGGCAAAGGCGCTGAGGCCAAGGAGGCCCTGTTCAGCGCGTACTTCCGCGATCACAGGGATATCGGCCAGGCCGACATACTTGTCGCCGTGGCAGACGAGATCGGCATTGATGGCGCGATTGTGAAAGACCTTCTGGCCCGCGGCGCTGATGTGGACGAGGTGCGCAAGGAAGAGGCCGTATTTCGGCAGATGGGCATCAGCGGGGTACCCACCTATGTCGCCGATCGGTCCTTCGCCCTTCAGGGCGCTGAAACGCTAGAGAACCTACAGGCCCTGATCAAACGCACGGCCGGGCATACCCCGCACGAGCGCCCTCTCACGGGATGAATTCCCTAGGCTATAAAACCTTCGTGCAATTCAAGCGTTACAAGCGCGGCTGTTCCTCTTAGCCTTGCAGTCCAATTGGCAAATGAGGAGGCCTGCCATGACCGACCACACCAACAAAATCGACATCCGAAACGATGCCGGCAAGGAAACCGGGGTCATCAATGGTGACACTGCCAATCTCGCCCTCGGCGGCCATGGCGCAGAAGGCGACATCATCTTGCGCAATGCGTCCGGGGATGACGTCATCCATATTGATGGCGGCGACGGCAATATCCGCCTCGGCGGCCACGGCGCCAATGCGGACGTCATTTTGTGCGAAGACGGCGGCAAGACCCGGATGCACCTGGACGGCGCCAATGGGAATATTACGGCCGGCGGTGAAGGCGCGGGCGGCGACCTGACCCTGATGAACACCGATGGCGTAAAGACCGTCCACCTGGATGGCGGCACGGCCAATCTGCAATTGGGGGGCGGCGGCGCGTCAGGTGATATCGCACTTCAAAATGGCGACGACGCCCAGACCCTGTTCTTCGATGGTGGTGACGGCAATATTCGTGTTGGCGGCGGCGGCTCGAATGGCGATATTGCATTGTTCTCAGATGACGGTCTGATGCGCATGCATCTCGATGGTGGGCGCGCCAACATTTATGCTGGCGGCGAAGGTGCAGCCGGCGACATTGCATTGAAAGATGATGACGGCGACACGGTGATTCATCTTGATGCCGGCGATGGCGTGATCCGGATCAAGGGTAAACATGTGGCAACCGCCGACCACGTGTTTGCTGCAGACTACAGTCTTCAGCCCTTGTCTGCGGTTGAAGCCTTCATTTCCGCCAAGGGCCATTTGCCGGGCGTGCAAAGCGCAGAAGAGATGCAACGTGATGGCGTGGATCTGAACGCCATGAATGCGGCGCTGCTGGCAAAGATCGAAGAGCTGATGCTCCACACGATTGCCCAGGACAAACGCATCGCCGCATTGGAGGCCAAGCTGCGGCAGTAGGCTCAGCGTCTGCCTCCCTTGGCCAATTGGGGAGGCAGACCCACCTATAAGGTGAAGGAGGGCTACGATGTCTCTTCCGCCGACGTATATCTTCGACGGCGAATGCGTTTTGTGTTCGCGCGCTGTACACTACGTGCTCGCCCATGACCGGTCTGATCCGTCGATCAGGTTCGTGGCAATCAAGTCTGCGGAGGGTCGCCTGCTGGCAAAACAGCACGGCGTAGACCCGGACAATCCCCATACATTCATCTACATTGAAGACGGCGTTGGCTATCTGAGTTCAAATGCCACTTTCGCCATGTTGAAACGGACCGGCGGCCCGGGCCGGTGGGTTCGCATTTTCCGGTTCGTTCCGCGCCCGCTGCGAGACTGGGTCTATGCGCGAGTTGCCAACAATCGATTCAATTGGTTCGGCAAGTTGGACCATTGCTATATGCCAACGCCTGAGACCCGCGACCGATTCGTTTTGGAGTAGTGCGATGATGGAGATCACCCTGTCTGACGACCGCCGCGACGCCCTGAGGGGTCACCTAAAGACACTGTTCACAGAAGAGTTTGACGAAGATTTGAGCGATTTTCGCGCCGACGACATTATTGACGTGATGCTCAAAACGTTAGGACCCGTCGCCTACAATCAGGCCGTCGAGGATGTGCGAAAGTCCCTGCAGGTAAAGCTGGATGATTTGAGCGGCGAAGTGCGTGTGGACGGTCTGATCTAGTCGCCGGACGGCACACCAGTCAGAAAATCGCCTTCAAGCGTCGAGATAAACAAGGCCCCTTCGTCGCCCACCCCAATCAGAACCGCAGCGTCAAGAATGGCGAGAATGGTCTGTTCCTGCAAAGTCACGGGCGGCGAACAGGCCATTCGTGTTGTTACCGCCGGACCAATGTCAATCTGATTGCCCTCAATTGACCATGAGGCGTTGAACTGATTGCAGCCGGTAGAACCTGATACACTGCCATCTGGATCGAGCCGTATTACCGCCGTCCCCAGATCAATGACCGGCGTCCCACCCACACTCACAATATCCCAATCGACCCCTGGAAGAGACCTTTCCAGCCGCTCGAGTTGAATGGCTTGACGTTCTTGAGCTTCGCGAACGGCTTCAGGGAGATAGGCCGGCGAGGACGTGTCTTGGCTATCGCTTCCACATGCCGCCGCGCTGAAAACCAGCGCGGCCATCAAGAATGGATTAGTGGCCAACGTTCCGCCAGATGCGCTTGTAGGAGAGCCACAACAGGACCGCGAAGATCGAGAGGTAGATCATCACTGCCAGACCAAGCGATTTACGATTGCCCTGCTTGGGCTCGCCGGCCCAGGCCAGGAACTGGGCGACATCATAGGCCATTTGAGATGTGGTAGCGAGCGTACCGTCAAGATACTCGACGCGGTCGTCTGGAAGCTGCGGCGCCATGGCGAGAAAGCCACCCGGTGGCGTGTGACGCGGGTCACCGTCCCACTGCGGCGTCACATCGCCAGCCATATATGGGTTGTAATATTGGCCGAGAGGCTGCTCCAGCACGCCGTCGAATTCGTACCCTTCACCAAGCTCAAACTCGGAATTGAAGTCGATTGCGCCATCGCCCATCACATCCCAGCCTGGATACCCTTTAAGGAGGTTGTAGACGTAGTTCGCGCCGCCATGGCGGGCTTTGGTGATTACCGACAGGTCTGGCGGATAGGCTCCAAGATTGGCCGCCCGGGCAGCTTGCTCATTCGCATAAGGCGAGCGGAACGGGTCTGACGGGCGTGCTGGGCGCAAATCATAGTCGCCAACATCATTCGGCACCGGGTCTTCGATGGTGTCCATTGCAGCAAAGGCTTTGACGAGCGGATTGTCGTTCGCATTGGGATATTCAGGGTCGTAGAACGGCCCACCTTTCTCACCAAGGTTGCGATAGTGCAGCAATTCCATGGCATGGCAGGAGGCGCAAACCTCGCGGTAGACTTGATAGCCGCGCTGGACGCTGTCCATTTCGAACTTGCCGAACGCACGTTCAAACGGGAAGCCGTCTTCAGGTCCATGGGGATGCTTCGAACCGCCAGCCGCGTGGGCTGTTGCCACCAGGGTGACAGCCGACAGGCCAGCTATGATCAGCTTGGTCAGATTTTTCATGACACGCGCTCCTATTCAGCCTGGACCGGGATGGGCGAGCCCACGCTCGAAGTCCCACCGGAACTTGCCAGCACCGCCTTATGGATCGAGTCTGGCTCTTCCTTCGGCGTCTCGCGCAGTCCGAGGATCGGCAGGATCACGAGGAAATACGCGAAATAGTAGAGCGTCAGGATTTGCGACAGATGCACATAGCGGAAGGCCGCTGCTGGCTGAATGCCAATGGACGCTGCCGCCGTTTCTGGAAGCTCGTCGCGGAACGCAGCTGCCGGTTGATACTCTTCAAATACGCGAGATGCCGCAAGGCCGGCAGTGTCGGTGTAGCCGACAATCAGCTTGTCTTCGCCGAACGGCAAAATTGCATCGTCAGGATTGGTCGCGCCACACACGCCAAGTAGAACGCAGCAGAACACAAAACCGTAGAAGAACTGGCGCGCGACCGGGCGATACCGCATCGACTTGACCTTGCTCCAGTCCAGCCATGGCAGCACAAACAGCACGGCAATGGACGCGAACATGGCAATGACGCCCAGCAGTTTTGCGTCGATCGGGCCAAGGTCAAAGGTGATCGCGCGAAGGATGGCGTAGAAGGTCAGCAGATACCATTCAGGCACAATGTGAGCCGGCGTCACCAGCGGATTGGCTTGAATGTAGTTGTCAGCGTGGCCCAGAACATTCGGCATGTAGAAAACGAAAGCCGCAAACACGATGAGGAACATCACGATCGCGAAGCCATCTTTCACCGTATAGTACGGGTGGAACGGCACGGTGTCTTTCTTGACGTCCTTCACTTCGACGCCAGTAGGGTTGTTATTGCCCGGAACGTGAAGCGCCCAGATGTGCAAGATCACAACACCTGCAGTCACAAATGGCAGCAGGTAGTGAAGCGAGAAGAAGCGCTGAAGCGTCTGGTTACCGATGGATGGCCCACCCAGCAGCCATGTCTTGATGCTTTCACCAACAATCGGGATCGCACCGAACAGCGACACGATCACATTGGCGCCGTGCAGGGACATCTGACCCCAGGGCAGCATGTAGCCGAGGAAGGCTGTTGCGATCATCAGGAAAAAGATGATGCAGCCAAGGATCCACAGGACTTCGCGGGGGGCTTTGTAAGAGCCGTAATACAGCCCGCGGAACATGTGGATATACACCGCAAGGAAGAAGAAGCTGGCGCCATTGGCGTGGATGTATCGAAGCAGCCACCCATAAGGCACATCGCGCATGATCCGCTCGACCGATGCAAAAGCGTCGGCTGTCGTGGCCGTGTAGTGCATTGCCAGAACGACACCGGTGGCGATCTGAATGACAAGAAAAATCGCCAGAATGCCGCCGAATGTGTACCAGTAATTGAGGTTCTTAGGCGTCGGGAAATCGACAAAGCTATCGTACACAAGGCGCGGCAGCGGCAGGCGCGTGTCGATCCACTTTTCGAGCCCGGTCTTCGGGTCGTAGGTTGAAGCGTGGTCGCTCATCTAAACGCCTCCTAAAGCGAAATACTGATGACGGTGTCAGACACCCAATTGTAGTCTGGGACCGGCAGATTTGAAGGCGCAGGGCCTTTCCGGATCCGACCAGATGTATCGTAGTGCGAACCGTGGCAGGGGCAGTACCAGCCACCGAAATCGCCAACATTGCCCTGGGCTGGGCCAACCGGCACGCACCCGAGATGCGTACAGGCGCCCGATGTCACCAGGATGGCTGGATTGAACTCACCGTCCGACTTCGCAACAAGGCGTTCTTCGTCGGTCTCCGGGTCTGGCAGGGAATCGATATTGGCGCCGCGCGCAGAGGCTATTTCAGATGCCGTGCGATGCCGGATAAAGAAGGGCTGACCGCCGATCAGAACGCGGATTTCACCGCCCAATGGCACGCCAGACACGTCCACTTCCAGGCTGGAAGCGGCCTTGGTATCGGAGGCTGGGTTCATCTGGTCGATGAACGGCCAGGCGACCATAGCGCCCCCGCCCGCCGCAGCCACAATGGCTGCGATATGAATAAAGTCACGGCGATCCTCATCGATTGGATCGACGTCGTGTTCAGTTGCCATATCGGTCACAGGCCTAATCCTCGCGACGTTGCTTTGAGATCGACATACACTTTTTCACGAGGGTGCCATTGCGGCTGAACGCCGCGATTGTACGAACTGTCGCGCCAACCCCGTCTAGGGGAATTCGCGTATGGCCGATTGAGGCCATTGCAGCCTGTGTGTGAACGCTTCAAATGAATGATGTCGGCGCATGCCGCTTAACGTTACAGGACAGACGGAGCCACCAATGCTGGAAGAAAGAAAGATAAAGGCTCGCGCATGGTTTGAGGCACTTCAACACGACATCATTTCTCGATTCGAAGCGCTTGAGGATCTGGCCAGCCCGCCATTGTACACGGGCGCCGCAGGCCGGTTTCAGAAAACGCCCTGGTCGCGCGGCGATGGCAGCGAAGATCTGGGCGGCGGCACAATGGCCATCATGACGGGGCGCTTGTTCGAAAAAGTCGGCGTCCATGTGTCCACCGTCCACGGCGAATTCTCAGAGGCGTTTCGCGCGCAAATTCCAGGCGCCGACAAAAATGGCGGCCAGTTCTGGGCCTCGGGCATCTCTCTGATCGCCCACATGCACAGCCCGCGGATACCGGCCGTTCACATGAACACCCGCATGATTGTCACCTCGAAATCCTGGTTCGGCGGCGGCGCAGATTTGACGCCCCTGCTCGCCTATCAACGCGAGCAGGACTTTCCCGATGCTTTGGATTTTCATGGCGCTATGGAAGCAGCATGCAAAGGCCACCCCGGCGCTGATTATCCCCGGTTCAAGGAGTGGTGCGATGAGTATTTCCACCTGCCGCATCGTGATGAACCGCGCGGCATTGGCGGCATCTTCTATGATCGCCACGACACCGGAGACTGGGACGCCGATTTTGCCTTCACTCAGAGTGTTGGCCGTGCCTTTGCCGATATTTACCCAAAACTGGCCCAGCGACGGATGGCTGAAAGCTGGTCAGAGGCTGAACGGGACGAACAGTTGATCCGGCGGGGGCGCTATGTCGAATTCAACCTGCTCTATGATCGCGGCACGACATTTGGTCTCAAGACCGGCGGCAATGTGACGTCGATCCTGTCCTCCATGCCACCCGTGGTAAAATGGCCTTGAGTGCGACTTAGGTGGCTTCGCTGTTCTCCCGCAGCCATTTGGCGAACTCGCTTTCAGAAATCTCACTTGCTGCCAAGCCAAGCACTTTCAGCGTCGCGTCCGCCTCCGAAGCACCGAGCCGGTAGTTATTGACCATCAGGAATGTAGCCGCCGCCAAAAAGGCTGTGCGTTTGTTTCCGTCGAGAAACGGATGATTTTTTGCCAGGGCGTAGGCATTTGCAGCAGCAACCTCAAAAACACTCGCTTCCTGATCGTAGTGCGCCTTGTTCTGAGGGTTCATCAGTGCGCTTTCGAGCAGACCTTCATCCCGTATTCCTTCGAGTCCGCCATGTTCGAACAGGCTTTCGTCGTGCAAAATCCGTATCGTTTCAAACCGCAGCCATTTGAACTCGCTCACTTGGACAATTCTCGCAGCGTGTTTCGATATTGCCTTGCGATTTCGCGACCCGCTTCAACCTGTTCCGCAACTTCGGAGTCATACACTTCAAGTTTCAGGCCGGTGGGCGTGTGGCTCAGCACGAGAACATCGCCTTCCTTGAGGTTTTGCCGTGCCAGATCGTCAGCCGGAATAACAACGCCAAGTGAATTGCCAATTTTCCTCAGTTTGATGCCGGACATACCAAAACACTCCTTGTTACCACAGACGTTATAACACACCTGCCATATCGACGCCAAACGCTGCAGCTGATACACGCCGCGTCATGAGTGCGATCACCGCTGCGCGTCCATCCTGGGTTACTTATGGATTGGTCATCCTAGCAACACTTGCCGTTTTAATGCTCAGCGGAACGGTCTCAAGCGGCTCCGATGATGCTTGGTACGCCGCCCTGAACAAATCTGCGCTCAACCCGCCTGACATCACATTCGCAATCGTCTGGCCGATTCTGTTTTTGCTGATGGCCGTGGGCGCAATCATGGTGCGCAGCGCAGCGGGCAGTTTTCAGGCCGCCGCCCCCGCCCTGGGTCTGTTTTTTTCCCAGCTGATCGCAAATCTTGGCTGGTCTTTTGCTTTTTTTGGTTTTCAGGAGCCCTTGCTCGCGTTGCTCTTTCTGATCACGCTCTGGGTGATGATTATCGCGATGATTTCCGCCTTTCGGCGTTGGTCGAGGCGCACAGCCTGGCTGCAGGCACCCTACCTGGTTTGGGTGACGTTTGCCGGTTACCTGAACACTTTCATCGTTCTAGCGAATTGAGCAACTCGTCTCGCCCCATCAGGAAATCGCTGTCGATCCACAGCTGTTCCATTGCCCGCAATTGATCGCCGATGAGCGGGCCCGAGATCCCCAATTCGAGGAGATCTTGACCACGAACGGGCAATTTCGGAACAGTCCAATTCTCCAACAGCGTATATGCGGGTTGGAATACGTCATCTCCGCAGGACACAATCAGCCAGTCCAATACGGCCCTTTTGCCGAAAACGTATGAGTCGGAGCGCAGTCGGCGATTATCACTCGCCTCTCCAAACGCCCCGCTTGCCCACGCCGAAAGACGGCCCGCCTCCTGGTTGGACAGTTTCAATTGCGCCGCGACAGAGCCCGCAATTTCGATATCCTTAGGCAAAAGCGCCATCAATCGCACCATGGAATCGCTCGTGCGGCTCTGAACCCGTTCCAGGGACTGGGAGACCGTGGCTTGTGGCAAGATCGCATTCAGAACCCCTGCCTTCTCCATCGCTGTGATCGCCTCGAACGGCGCAGGCGCACGCAGCAGCTTCTCAAGCTCTTTCCAGATGCGCTCAGCAGCGATTTGCTTCAGGCCATCTTTCTGGCGCTGACAGGCATTCAAGCCGTCCTTATCCAAACCTGCGCCATACCAGGCGTTGAACCGGAAGAATCGCAGGATGCGAAGATAGTCTTCGCGCAGGCGCTCATCGGCGTTGCCTATGAAGATCACCTTGCCTGTTGCAGCATCCGCCAGCCCACCGCCAGTGGGATCGTGGATCGTGCCATCAGGTTCCGCGTACAGAGCGTTCAATCGGAAATCGCGCCGTTGAGCATCCTCGAACCAGTCTTCGGTGTAAGCGATGACGGCGCGCCGTCCATCGGTTTCCACATCCCGGCGAAGCGTGGTGATTTCAAAGGGTACATGGTCCACCACCGCGGTGATGGTGCCGTGGTCGATGCCGGTGGGAATGGCGCGAATGCCACGCTCGTCCAAGGCGAGAATGACCTGATCAGGGGTGAGCTGGGTGGCGATGTCGATATCGTCGACTGCCCGGCCCATGAGGCTGTTGCGCACGCACCCGCCGACAAAGCGCGAGCCGCCGGGCCGTGCTACGCCCAGAGCATCAACAACCCGTTTTGTCTCAGCCGACACGAGCCAATCGGCTTGAATTCGGTCAGCCATCGCCGGGTTCAAGGCGATTTCGCTCAGCGGCGCCATCAACTTCCTGCGGCGTCAATGCAAGTGATTCTGGGTCGGAAACCCCTTCAGCGCCTTCTGGCGGGTTTCCCGTCTGGATTCCCACGCTCGATAGATCCCGGTCACATGGGTAAGAACGGGCCGGGATCACCTCACCATCTACAATGCGCGGTGGATCATAACAAAGCTCAGAATCGCCGGGCCCGGTCAACGCTTTCACCGTCCAACCTGTAAGTGCCAAAACAACACCGGCGCCGAACAGCGCGTTGATCGGCCACGTCTTGCGGCCATCAGCCTCAGCGTCCGAGAGCAACAGGCGGTAAATCGCATAGCCGAGGAACGGCAGCAGAAACAAAATCAACTGAACAATCACTGTACGAACCACGTTCGGGCTCCTTCGTTTCGAACCACGCCATAAAGGCGCTTACGCTCCATATAGCTCTATATATAGTGTGCGTATAATGCCTGCGGTTACCCCCCAGATCCGAAAACCTTGAAAATCCATCTCATAATAAGCGCGCATACGGCCTTCCCACATGACGGTCTGGCGCTTCAACCTTTCGGGGTCGAAAAGGATCGAGAGGGGTACTTCAAATGCAGCATCCACCTCTTTCTCATCGGGCCGAGCCTCGAATTCAGGGGGCAAAATGCCCAAAACTGGTGTAATTCGGAAACCTGTGCCGGTCAGATAAGGCGCGCTTCGGCCGATCAATTCGACGGTGTCGGGCACAACCGAGACCTCTTCTTCTGCTTCTCGGAGCGCCGCTTCAATGGGGCCATCATCGCGCGGGTCAACCTTGCCACCCGGGAATGCCACCTGCCCTGGGTGTTTTGCCATCGTGTCTGGGCGTTTGGTCAGTAGCGCTGTCGGTCCGGCGTAACGCGGGATCAACGGGACCAGAACGGCCGCTTCGCGCAAATTTATCAACCCTCGGTCATCGACCAGTTCGAGATCGCCGCCTTCGGGCAGCCTTGCCTGACCTCGCACAGGATCGAGTGATCGCCGCGCGCGTGTGGTCAGGTCATCAAGTGTGGTGAACGCCATGGCGCTGAAGTGCCCGCAGCGCCCGCAAAGTCAACGGGCGCCGCGCAGCCGGATCAATCAAAATCTGGCGCGTCATCCTCGGCAAACAGCTCTTCCTTGTCCACGGTCACATCGGTCACCTTGGCTTCTGTGAGGATGAAGTCGACGACTTTTTCTTCATAGATGGGAGCACGAAGCTGGGCCATCGCATTGGTATTCTTCTGGAAGAACTCCATCACTTCCCGTTCCTGGCCAGGATAGCGACGCGCTTCGGCGATCAGGGCCTGCTGAACATCCTGTTCGGAAATCTGAACGTCAGCCTTGCGACCCATTTCGGCAAGCACCAGGCCGAGACGCACGCGACGTTCGGCGATCTTGCGATAGTCTGCCTTCAACTCGTCATCGGACTTCTTGGATTCTTCCTCATCAAGACGACCAGCTTCTTTTTCCTGCTCGACCTGGGCCCAAATCTGGTTGAACTCCTGATCCACCATTCCGGCCGGCAGGTCGAAGTCGTGTTTTTCGTCCAGAATATCCAGCAGTTTCCGTTTCGCCTTGGCCCGGGAAGCTTGTGAATAGCGCCCTTCGAGCTGCGACGTCATCATGCCCTTGAGCTGTTCCAGGTCTTCAAGGCCCAGGCCAGTGGCGAACTCATCATCGATTTCAGGGATTTCCGGGGCCCGGATCTCTTTCACCTTCACCTCGAAGACAGCTTCTTTGCCCGCCAGGTTTTCCGCCGGATAGTCTTCCGGGAAGGTCACATTCAACTCCGGCTCCTGGCCGGCTTTCGCGCCCACCAGTTGTTCTTCAAAACCAGGGATAAAGCGGCCCTGGCCAAGAACGATGGTCGCATCCTCGGCCGCGCCGCCCTCAAACGCTTCACCGTCGATTTTGCCAAGATAGTCGATCACCACGGCATCACCATCGCGCGCCTTCGCGGTTTTACCGCGCGGCTCGAATTTCTGGTTCTGCTCAGCCAGATTGGTGAGGGCCTCTTCCAGTTCCTCATCGGGAATTTCAGACACGGGACGGTCGATCTCGAGCTCCGCCGGGTCTGCGGGCTCAAAGTCCGGCATCACATCCAGGTTCAGCTCGTAGGTGAGGTCCGCTGCGCCATCAAGCACCTGCTCCATCTCACTATCCAGCTTCATATCTGGCTGGGAAGCGGGGCGCACATCTGCGTCCTCAATGGCTTTCTGGTTAGTCTCTTGAACCAGGGCTTCAATCATCTCGCCCATGATCGATTTGCCGAACATCTTTTTGATGTGTGAGGCAGGAACTTTACCGGGTCGAAAGCCCTTGAGATTCATCCGCGGCTGCATTTCGGCGATGCGCGCATCCAGCTTCTGCTGAAGCTCCGAAGCAGTGACCCGCACCTGATACGTGCGACTTAGCCCTTCGACCTTGGTTTCGGTGACTTCCATACTGAGTGTCCTTGCAGCGGCGCGGCCCAATTTCGATTGGCTCGCCAGCCTTGATTTCCATGGCTTCGGTGAAACGAAGCGCGCTGTATGTCACAGCGTTTTCTGAGTGTCTATGGGTGATTGGCCGTGCGGGTAGAGGGACTCGAACCCCCACGCCTCGCGGCGCTGGTACCTAAAACCAGTGCGTCTACCAATTCCGCCATACCCGCACGGCATGGGATCGGTGAGATACGCTTCAGATGGCCCAAGCACAAGTGGGATTTCACGGCTTATTTTGGCTGTAGCATCCGCAATACACCCGGAATTTCGCCTTCAAGATCGGTTGCGACCAGCCCGGGGCCGAGTCGCAGCCCACATTCACCGTGGATCCAGGCCC
>JBCCAA010000057.1:0-17929 GCA_039815055.1 Pseudomonadota bacterium
GGACAGCTCTTTGCTGACCCCATTTCTGACGTCCAATGTTCTCATCCGGCGCCGTCCCAACGCGCCGGCGGCAGCTTTGGGCGACATGGTTGAGGTCGTGGCACTGGGCTGATCTACCCGCGAGCCGGAGAAGATCAGTCTCTCGGCCCACTCGGCCGCGTAGCGATGAACAGGCCGGACGCGCTCAAAATCACCGCTTGCGTGATCACCGTCCACATCGGCGCGCCGAGTAACCAGCTTAAAGGCGGCATCACCGCCATGACGGAGAGGGAGACGAGCTTCGTTGGCGTGGAAATCGCGCCATGCTCATTCCAATTGGTGATCAGCGGCCCAAACCGTTTATGCCCCATGATCCAGGCATGAAGACGCGGCGAGGAGCGCGCAAACGCAAAGGCGGCCAACAACAGGAACGGCGTCGTCGGCAACAGCGGCAGGGCAACGCCCGCAAACGCCAGCGCGACGCAGACCCCACCAAAAGTGATCCACAGCCAGCGAAGAGGCGTCGGCGTATGCACGGGCGCTTGATCCATGCTCATGAAGATAGGGCGGACGACGCCGCTTCCCAAACCCTCATCCGCCATCTCCGCGAAACCAGAACAGAAATAGCGGAATCCAGATCAGTGTCAGCGTGATCATTCCCTTTATGGCCTGATAGCCGACCCACCACCAGAACAGGCGCTTCTTGTTGGCATTCAGGTACGAAATACCGGAACGGAGACGGGCAATGGCGTTCATGCGGCTTGGTTTAAGCCGATTGCCCGGCGCTGCGAAGGATGGCGATGTCGCAGGGCGGTGTCTATATGGAGGGCCAAGGAGACACACCATGGCCCTGCTCGACACCCCGATCTGCGATTTCGGCTGGAACGCGCCCGATTTCACGCTGAGTGACCCTGCCGGGCGCGCCTTCACCATGTCTCAGCATTTGGGCGAGAAAGGCCTTCTCATCGCCTTCATCTGCAATCATTGCCCCTATGTGCAGCGCATCGCAGACCGGCTGGCGAGCGACACCGCCGAGCTGATGGGAGAGGGGATCGGCGTGCTGGCCGTAATGTCGAACAATTATCGCGCCGTGCCGTCTGACAGCCCGCCGGAAATGATCAAATTCGCCGCCCGGCACAATTTCCGGTTTCCATATTTGGTTGACGAGGGCGGGGAGGTGGGACGCGCATATGGCGCCGTCTGCACGCCGGATTTCTTCGGCCTGAACGCGGCAGGCGAGCTGCAATACCGCGGTCGGCTGGACGATGCCCGCATGGGCGACCCGGCCGGTCGCTCGCGCGAACTGGTGGACGCCATGCGCTTGGTCGGCGAGACCGGCAACGGACCACGGGCGCAAACCCCCAGCATGGGCTGTTCGATTAAGTGGTGAGTTCTAGCTGCTGAAAGATAGTCGAAATTCAAATCAAGGGGGTTGATCCTTGGCACTTTTTCTAAGTTACAATCGCGAAGACCGTCAGATTGTTCGAACTTTCTCAAATGCCTTGAACGCCAAAAAAATCAACCACTGGTTTGATGATGCTCTAGTCTACGGAGAAAACTGGCAATCAGCGATTCAACGCAAGATCAGAGAAGCCGATGGCTTTGTGATATTTGTTTCCAAACACTTTTATGAGAATTTGAACGGATTCATCCACCAAGAACTTCATATGGCTCTAGATGTTGTCCGACGTTCAGGATACGAAGATTGGGTGTACTTCGTCATAATTGATGATTCAGACGTTCCCCGACTGTGGATAAACGATGACTTATTCACGACGGATTTTCATTCAATGCGGTTGTCTGAACACTCAGCCGAGGCACTTGCAAACAAGATTGCAGAACGGTTTGGAGGAGAAGGAATTGAACTCCCGTTGGTGCGACTTATAAATGATAGCCAGCTGGAACTGACCTTTGCTTTAGCTCAAACAGCGCGCAATCCGAACTTTGGTCGAGTTTGCGACGGTAAAACATACTGGGACAACCAAATGACGGGAGAAGGAGATTATCCACCTCCCGAACCTGAGTATTTCGAGAACACGTTTCAGACATTTGAAGTGACAGCGGGACAACATATTGAAGCCCGAGTCCCCAAAAGTGAGTACTTTGTTTCAGCGACATATGTGAAAATTTGGATGGACCCAGATGGGCGGTCAAATGGATATCATCGAGTGACGTCTAACGCAGTATCTGTTGACTTGAAGATAGCGCAGGAAGGAATTCTTCGTTGCCGTCGCTCGCAAAAAAAAGGCGGGATATTCTCGTCTCGCGAAGCCTCAACATATTTGTTCATGCCATCGCCGATTATTGCCGGCGGATAGCATGGAACAGCCTAGTTGTGTTGTCCTTAGGTAAAATCTAAGCGTCCACCAAAAACGTCGAGATCACCTTTTTCGGACCGGTCTTCTCGAAATGCACGGTCAGCTTGGTGCCATCGGCGATTTTGACTTCGCCATAGCCGAACTTGTCATGGAAGACGCGTTGGCCGACCCTGAAGCCGCTCTGTCCGCTTGATGTCGCCAACAAAGTCGCTTCGCCTTCCAGGGTGCGCGGCGCCTCGCTCACGCCCTTGGCCGAGTTCTCTTTCAGGCGTTTCCAGCCCGGTGAGGTGTAGCTGGAGCGTTCGCCGAGGGCTTCTACCGTGCCCGAAAAGCCCTGATCGGCGCCGGGTTGGTTGGAATAGCCCGTCTCGCTGGCCACATCGACATGTTCGTGGGGCAGTTCATCGACAAAACGAGACGGTAACACCGCCTGCCAGCGGCCATAGATCAGCCGGTTGGCCACAAACGAGATGCGGCAGCTTTCGCGCGCCCGTGTGATGCCGACATAGGCCAGCCGGCGCTCCTCCTCCAGGCCCTTCATTCCACTTTCATCAATGGAGCGTTTGGAGGGGAACACCTCTTCCTCCCAGCCCGGCAGGAAGACCAGCGGCCATTCCAGGCCCTTGGCGCCGTGTAGGGTGAGAATTTGCACCTCATCGCCGCCGCTATCATTGCCGACATCCATGATCAGCTCGATATGTTCCAGGAAGGCGGGCAGGCTGTCGAAGGCGCTCATGGCGCGGATCAGTTCTTTAAGGTTGTCGAGCCGGGTTTGCGCCTGGGGGCTGCGATCTTTTTGCAGCATGTCGGTATAGCCGGACTCCTCCAGGATCACTTCGCAAAGCTCGGTGTGCGGCATGCCATTGGCCAGACGGTCGCGCCACATATTGATCTGGTCGATGAAGGTGGTCAGGCCCCGCTTGGCACTGCCTTTGATCTCATCGGTTTGCAGCACCATGGGGGTTAGTGTGAACAGGCTGCGCCCATCCTCGCGAGCGAACCGCTGCAGCTTTTGCAGACTGGCCGCACCGACCCCGCGCTTGGGCTGGTTGACCACGCGCTCAAACGAGAGGTCGACATCGGGAGAGCGCACCAGCCGCAAATACGCCACCGCATCGCGAATCTCGGCGCGCTCGAAGAAGCGAGGGCCGCCGATCACGCGATAGGGAATGCCCAGCATGATGAAGCGTTCCTCGAACGCACGCATCTGCCATGAAGCCCGCACCAGCACGGCGCAATCGGCATTGCTGCGGCCCTTGGCCACCCACGCCTCAATCTCATCGGCCACCATGCGGGCCTCGGCCTCGCCATCCCACAGCCCGCGCACTCGCACTTTTTCAGCGTCCGGGTCGGCGGCGGTCTCATCGCCCACATACAGCGCTTTTCCGAGCCGGCCTTTATTGTGACCGATCACGCTGGAAGCCGCCGCAAGAATGTGCGCTGTGGAGCGATAATTGCGCTCCAACCGGATGACGGATGCGCCGGGAAAATCCTTTTCAAAGCGCAGGATGTTGTCCACTTCCGCGCCGCGCCAGCCATAGATCGACTGGTCATCATCACCGACGCAGCAAATGTTGGAATTGCCCTGGGCCAGCAGGCGCAGCCACAGATACTGGGCGACATTCGTGTCCTGATATTCGTCCACGAGAATGTATCGAAAGCGCTGATGGAACTCTTTTAACAGGTCAGGATTGTCCTGAAAGATCGCGATATTGTGCAGGAGAAGATCGCCGAAATCGCAGGCGTTCAACACTTTCAGGCGGGCCTGATAAATCTCATAGCATTTGATGCCGCGGCCATCGGCGAACTGATAGGCCTCATCGCCGGGAACGTTGCCGGGCACCAGCGCGCGGTTCTTCCAGCCATCAATCAGGGCGGCCAGATAGCGCGGCGTCCAGCGTTTGGCATCGATATTCTCGGCCTCGATGATCTGTTTGCACAGGCGAATCTGATCATCGGTATCGAGAATGGTGAAGCTTGACTTCAGGCCCACCAGCTCGGCATGGCGGCGCAGGATCTTGGCCGAAATCGAGTGGAATGTGCCAAGCCAGCTCAGGCCCTCGCCGGCTTCGCCGATCAGCTTTAGCGCCCGCTCGCGCATTTCCCGCGCAGCCTTGTTTGTGAAGGTCACGGTCAGAGTTTGGGAGGGCCAGGCCTTCTTGGTGGCGATGATGTGGGCCAGGCGCGTGGTCAGCACCCGCGTCTTGCCGGTGCCGGCGCCGGCCAGCACCAGAAGCGGGCCTTCCGTGGTCAGCACGGCCTCGCGCTGCTCCGGGTTCAGGCCATCAAGATAGTCGGCGTCTGCGGCGTCCACCGGCGGGCGGGCCGAAGCCATCTGCGAAATGGAGGGGCGATTCTCTGCACTCATGCGCGGGAATATAGCAGGAACGGTGCGGGGTGTTAGGGGATAGCGGCTGCGGAACCTGCGGTCCTCACACCTCTTTGACAGGTTCGTGACTTTCCCCCTGCGTCAGAACGCTCTAACCGGGAAGCATGACGACGACGCTTATACATCCCTCTGCAAAATTCACTGATCCAGACATCACGGCCAAGGGCGAGGCCCGGGCTAAAGTGGCTTATAAGGGCACCCAGACCCTTTGGTTGAACACCGGCACGCTGTGCAACATTGAATGCGTGAACTGCTATATCGAAAGCTCGCCGAGCAATGACCGGCTGGTATATCTGACTCTCGCTGATTTGACGCCCTATTTGGATGAACTGGAGGCCGCTGGCGAGACCGGCATCGAAATCGGCATTACGGGCGGCGAACCTTTCATGGCGCCGGAGATCATCGCGATCATGGAAGCGGCGTTGGCGAGTGGCCATCGTCTGCTTCTCCTCACAAACGCCATGCAGCCGATGATGCGCCCGCGCATGCAGGCCGGATTGATCGATCTCCGGTCGCGCTTTGGCGACCGCATGACCTTGCGGGTCAGCCTCGACCACTATACCGCCCGCCTGCACGATGAAGAGCGCGGGGCAGGGGCGTTTGATCTGTCGCTCAAAGGCCTGTACTGGCTGGCGGAAAATGGGTTTCGCGTTGATCTGGCCGGTCGCACCGTCTGGGGCGAAGACGACGCTGAGGCCCGCGCCGGATATGGCGCCCTGATCGATCGGCTTGGTCTCGACACCCGCGCCGATGACCCGACATCCCTCGTCCTGTTTCCCGAAATGGAAGATGGCGGCAACCCGCCCGAGATCACAACCGCTTGCTGGGGCATTCTGGACAAGGATCCCGACAGCCTGATGTGCGCCAGCCAGCGTATGGTCGTGAAACGCAAGGGCGCTGGGCGCACCAGCGTCGTGGCCTGCACGCTGATCCCTTATGACGAACGGTTCGAGCTTGGCGACACCCTGGACGGGGCGCGGGGCGAAGTCTCTCTCAACCATCCCTATTGCGCGAGCTTCTGCGTCCTTGGCGGCGGCAGCTGTTCAGTCTGACTCCAAAATATGAGGAAACCACATGCTGCACCAACAGGTGAAAGACTATTATGGCGCCGAACTCACCGGCACCACTGACTTGAAAACCGATGCCTGCAGCACGCTGGATGCGCCTGCACCCCATTTGCGCAAGGCTATTGCCCGCGTCCACGCCGAGGTGTCTTCGCGCTATTATGGATGCGGTTTGGCTGTACCAACCTTGCTGGAGGGCCTGAAGGTTCTGGATCTTGGCTGCGGGGCCGGGCGAGACGTATTCACGCTGGCCAGCCTTGTCGGGCCGAATGGCCATGTCACCGGCGTTGATATGACCCCGGAGCAGCTGGACGTCGCCCGCGCCCATGAGGCCTGGCACGCCGAGCAATTCGGCTATGAGGCGCCCAATACGCGGTTTTTGGAAGGCTATCTCGAAACGCTTGATGCGTTGGACCTGGAGCCCAGCAGCTTTGATCTCATCATTTCCAACTGCGTGTTCAACCTTTGCACCGATAAGCCAGCCGTGTTTCGCGCGGCTCATAGGCTGTTGAAACCTGGTGGAGAGCTTTACTTCGCAGATGTCTATGCCGACCGCCGAATTCCTGAAGAGCTGGCCGCCGACCCCGTACTGTATGGCGAATGCCTGTCAGGAGCGTTGTATTGGAACGATTATCAGGCGATCGCCAAAGCGGCGGGGTTTACCGATCCGCGCGTGTTCGCCCATCGTCCGCTGTCGATCATAGATCCCGCTTTGATGGTTAGAGTCGAGCCGATCCGGTTCGCGTCTGTAACGGCGCGCCTGATGAAGCTGGATGGCCTGGATGCGGCCTGCGAGGATTACGGTCAGGCCGTGATCTATAAGGGCGGGATCGAGGGCATGGAGCAGGCCTTCACGCTGGATGCCGACCACAATATCGAAGTCGGCAAAGTGTTCCCAATCTGCGGAAACTCTCTGGCAATGTTGATGGACACCCGTTTTGCGGCCTTCTTTGAAGTCGTTGGCGATGGCAATACCCATTTCGGACCGTTTCCCGGCTGCGCGGCGCCGGATGTCTTTGCTGAGGTCGAGTGCCTGGAGCCCGCCATTGGTGGGTGTTGTTGACACGACACCAACTTGCCCCGCCATAATGTCCAAAGCCTGAGGAGGGGATTTATGAAAGCCTTGTTTCCAGCAGCGGTAGTGATCCTGGCGGGCTGTGCCGTATCGTCGAGCGATGTCGAGATCACCGAGATCGCGCCCAGCGAGCTGCCTTCGACCGTGATGGCTGCCATTTCGGCCGAGCGCGGTGATTTCACCGTCGTCGAAGTGCTCAAGAAAGTGCGCGACGGACGCATCTACTACGATGTGGAAGGCGTGATCAGTGACGGATCAGAGCTTGAATTCGATGTTCTGCTCGACGGCGAGTCCGCGCGCGTGGTTGAGACGCAGCGAGACCTGGTGTGGGCAGATGTGCCGGCGGATGTGCGCACCCTCGCCCTGGAGGTCTCCGGCGGCGTGGAGCCGGTGCGAATCATTGAAAGCCTGCAGACCGATGGTGCGATCATTTATGAGCTGTTCGCCGCAGGCCAGCCCGGTGATCCAGCTTTTGAAATCGGGGCCCGGGACGGCGCCATTGAACTGCTCGACGAGCGCTGGATGCACTAGAGCATATTCTGCTCAAGCCTCAAGACTGTGTAGCTTGGTTTTCCGCTTCATTGGCGTTGTCTTCTGGCGTTGAGCCCGTTTCGCCCAGCAGCCCGCGCAAAAGACTTACGCAGCACACCAACAAGATCGCCGCAAACGGCAGCCCGGCCGTGATGGCGCCCGCCTGCAGAGATGACAAAGCGGTTGTGCCGCCGCCAACAAGAAGCACGATGGCCACAAGACCTTCCATGCTCGCCCAGAAGACCCGCTGCGGAACCGGCGCGTGCAGCTTGCCGCCTGCGGTGATGCTGTCGATCACCAGTGACCCGGAATCCGATGAGGTCACGAAGAAAATCAGCAAGAGTACGATCGCCACAAATGAGATCACTTCGGCGAATGGCATATTCTCCAACACTTGGAACAGCACTAGTGAGACGTCGCCTATGCCCTCTGGCAGCGTGCCAACACCCGATTTGACCTGTTCGATTGCCGTGGTGCCGAAGGCGGTGAACCAGATCGTCACCACGATCACAGGCACAATCAACACGGCGGCGAGGAATTCGCGGATGGTTCGGCCTTTGGAGACGCGCGCGATAAACATGCCGACAAATGGCGACCAGGAGATCCACCAGGCCCAATAGAAAATTGTCCAGTCATGGAACCAGTCGCTGTCGCCCCGGCCGATCCAATTGCTCAGCGCTGGGGTCTGGGAGACATAGGACACCGCGTTGGTGCCGATGCCCATGAGTATTTCAAGGGTTGGGCCGGCAATGATCACATAGGCCAGAACAGCAATGGCTAGGCCTATGTTGATATTGCTCAGAACTTTCACCCCGCCATCCAATCCCCGAACCACAGAGACAATCGCAAGGCCTGTGATCAGGCAGATGACGAGCACCTGCGACAACAGGTTGGCTTCAATGCCGAAGAGGAACTCAAGGCCGCTGGCGGCTTGCTTGGCTCCCAGACCGAGCGAGGTGGCAAGGCCGAACAGGGTCGCGATCACCGCAAGCGTGTCGATGATGTGGCCGGGCCAGCCCCAGACCCGCTCTCCCAGCAGCGGGTAGAACGTTGATCTGATGGTGAGCGGCAGCCCTTTGTTGAAGGTGAAGTAGGCCAGCGCCAATCCGACAATGGCATAGACCGCCCATGGCGTGACGCCCCAGTGGAATATCGTTGCAGCAAAGGCCAGTTTTTCGGCCTCAGGCGTGTTGGGCGTCACATCCAGCGGAGTTCCCGCCCAATCAGTGTAATAGGCAAGCGGTTCGGCCGCGCCATAGAACACCATGCCGATGCCGACGCCGGCGGCGAACAACATGGCCAACCATGACCGGGTGGAAAACTCCGGCTTGGCTTCCTCCCCGCCAAGCCGAATGCGACCGAGGGGAGAGATGCCCAGCCCCACGCAGAACAGGAACACCAGGTTGACCGTGATCACAAAGAACCAGTCGAAGGTGTTGATCGTCCAGTCTCGGGCGCCCGAAAGCGCCGTAGACGCCAGCTCCGGCATTGCCAGCGCGCCGATGCAGAATGACAGAATAAGACCAGCTGCGACAAAGAAGACCGGATTGTGGATGTCCAGTCCGAACACCTCAACATTGTCCTGACCGATTTCGTAATCTGTTTCATAGTCGAGATCGTGGTCGGAATCGGACAAGGAAAAATCCTTTCAAATCGGAAAGATGTGCTGAGCCCGGTGCTTGTGCCGCGTGGTCTTTCCATTGTCGAATCTTGCGCTGACATCTTCAAATTGTGTGCTTTTTTTGCCACATACAATTAGTGCGTTGTATTGATGGAAAATAATACGATCGGTGTTGTTGGCGTGTGATTTCAGTGGCGATTTAGACGCACCTGAAGTCTTTCAATAATCGAAATACTGGTTACTCGACACCCGTGATCGACGCACCGATCCCGTTCGAAAGAACGATTCTTGGCGCGCCCGACAGGGAGCGCAGCCTAGCCGACCAAGGGGTTATTTTTTATGTTTCGACCGATGAATGGCGCGTCTGCACTCGCCATCTCCGCCGTATTTTGCACAAGCACCGCATTTGCCCAGGACATTTCTGGCGCAGCGGCACCGGAAGCCAGTGACCGCCGACTCCAAACTGTAACCGTGACGTCAACAAAGCGTTCAGAGAGTGCGCAAGACATTCCAGTGGCGGTGAATGCTTTAGGAGAGCAGGAGCTTGACGAGCTTGGGGTCCAAAACTTCAACGACTACCTGATCCAGCTTCCTGGGGTTACGGCTGGCGGCTCGGGCCCGGGCCAGAACACGATTTACATTCGCGGACTGGCTTCAACGACGCCGAACCTGACCACGGCTGGCGTGGCCGGCCTGGCGCCAAATGTCGCCTTCTACCTGGACGAACAGCCCCTGGCCCAGCCGGGCCGGAACCTCGATGTCTACGCCGCTGACCTTGAGCGTGTTGAGGTCCTGTCTGGACCACAAGGCACACTGTTCGGAGCCAGCTCTCAGGCGGGGACCGTGCGCCTGATCACCAACAAGCCGGATTTCAGCGGTTTTGATGCCGGCTTCAAGGCTTCGACCTCGTTTACCGATGGTGGTGACATGAGCAACAGCGTCGAAGCGATGATCAATGTGCCGGTGACGGACCAATTTGCATTGCGTGGCGTGGTCTATTCCGACAATCAGGGCGGCTATATCGACAATGTGGCCGGCACGCGGACGGCTGCGGAGTCCGCCGGGTTTGCAAGTGGTGCATTTTACGACCGCGGCGGTCTGGCCAACGTCACCCTGACCACGACTGACAATGCGAGCCGGGTCGATGACAACGTCAATGGGTCGTCCTATGCAGGCTTCCGCTTGTCAGCCGCTTATGACTTCAATGATGATTGGAGCCTCCTGGTCACCCATGCTCAACAGCAAGTCGAAAGTGACGGTGTCTTCTTCGCCGACCCAGAGCTTGATGACTATGAGATCCAGCGGTTTGCTGACGATGACATCGAGGATGAATTCGAGAACACAAGCTGGACCCTGAGCGGGCGGATTGGCATGCTCGAAGCGCTCTATACCGGCGCCTATACCGAGCGAACGACAAACCAGACCGTCGACTACACCGACTATCTTTTTGTTGGTCAGTACCTGCCATATTACATCTGCGACGCGTCGGTGACCTATCCGGGCGCGGCTGGTCCAACCGGCACCTGCCAGGATCCGACCCTGTTTGTCGATTCATTGACCACGACTGAAGTTCAGACCCACGAGCTGCGCTTCAACACGCCGGCTGAACATCGACTGCGAGCAACTGTCGGCGCGTTCTATTCGGATCTGGAACTGGCTGAACTGAACGACTTCACCTATCCAGGATCTCAGTCGGTCATCGGCTTTGACGGTGTTTCCGTCGGCTTCGCACCCAACTTCCCACTGACAAACACGGCCGTTACGGGCGCAATCGGCAATGCAGCGCCGGGCTATTTCAGCGACCCGGGCCCGTTTCCCGCAGGCGTAATTTTCCGCAATGATATTCTGCGAACCGATGAACAATTGGGTGTCTTCGGTGAAGCGACGTTCGACTTTAGTGATCAGTTCGCTGTAACGTTTGGAGCGCGTTGGTACGAGATAGAAGTCGATTTCGAGGGATCGGCCAACTCGTCCTTCTTCAACCTTGGCGGCACCACCGATGCCCAGGGGGGCGGTGCCAACATTTCGGACCTTTTCTCAGGGTCCAATGCGAACGGTGCTCCCGATACGGCAAGCACCGATGGCGTTATCTACAAGCTTACAGGGCAATGGACCCCTACCGATGACATGTTGTTCTTCGCAACGTATTCGGAAGGCTTCCGTCCCGGCTTCCTGAACCGGCCAGGCGGTACGTCAAACGCGTCGGGCACGTATACAGTGCCGTTCACATTCGACACTGATGAAGTGAAAAACTATGAACTAGGCTGGAAAACAGAGCTGTTTGACAATTCACTCCGTTTAAATGGTTCAGCCTTCTTCGTAGACATCGAAAATCTCCAGGTGAATGTGTTTGATCCCACTATCACGAACCTGTTCTTTTCAGACAATGCTGCCAATGCAGAGATCCGCGGGGTTGAGGGCGACTTCACTTGGGCCCCTTATTCGGTCGACGGTTTAACACTCGCGGGTGCATTTTCTCTGCTCGATACCGAAGTGACTGAGATCCTGATCGACAGTGGTTTTGTCGAAGTTGGCGCTGAGTTGGCCTTTGCGCCGTCTCATCAGGGGAATCTTCGTGCCCGGTATGAATGGGATCTGGATCACAAGATTTCAGGTTCAGATCTGACAGCGCATATCATGCCGCAAATTGTCTTCTCGGACAGTGCGAATGTCGATGTTGTCACCGCCCGGAACTTCGAGATTGACTCCTGGGTCACGCTTGGGGCGACACTCGGTGTGACAAGTGACAATTGGTCGGCTGAGCTGTTTGCGAGCAATCTGACAAATGAATACGCGCAATTGTCGGGCAACAAGACGTTTGATCGCGAACGGGTCACACCGATGCGACCACGCACCATCGGCGTAAGGGTGGGTTACGACTTCTAAAGTCACCCGCATGTCACTTTGAGATGACAGCGCCTTGATTGATCAAGGCGCTGTCTTTCTACGGAACCGCCATGAAAGAACTGGATTCCAACGAGAAGGCGAAGCGGCTGAAAGCTGCGCAAGACGCCCTTAAAGCCGGGCATTTTTCAGAGGCCACCACTGTGTCGGCGGCTCTCCTGGCGGTTGATCCGGCCAATCAGGACGCGCTTTACATGGCCGCGGTCAGCGCGCGCTACCTTGGCGCGTTCGACGAGGCACGCCACCATTTGCAAGCCTTGAAACAGGCCAGTCCTGATTATGGACGGGCCTATCAGGAAGAAGGCCACCTGCTGAAATCCATGGGCGACCACCAACGCGCCTTGACGGCCTTCCAGCACGCCACGCGCTGTAATCCTGCCCTGTTGGTCAGCTGGAAAGAACAATCAGAACTGCTGCGTGCGCAAGACCGTCTTCCGGAAGCGCAGCAGGCAAACGCCCAGCTTGCACGCCTTGAGGCCCTGCCGCGGGAGCTGATCGCTGTTACCAATCACCTTTATGAAGGTCGTATCTTGAAGGCGGAGGACTTCGCCCGCGCCTTTCTGCGCAAACAGCCCCATCATATCGAGGGCATGCGGCTTCTGGCCGATATCGGTACCCGGCTCGGTGTCCATGAAGATGCGGACTTCATCCTGGAAACCGCCAGCGAGCTGGAACCCAAGAACGTCCAGCTCCGCATCGACCACATCCAGGTTCTTCGGAAACGGCAGAAATTTGCCGCCGCACTGGCTCAGGCAAAGGCGCTATTGGACCGCGATCCGCACAGCCCGGTTTTTCTGTCACTCTTTGCCATTGGGAGCCTTCAGGCCGGTGATTTTGAAGGCGCAATTGATGCCTTTGACCGGGTGCTCGAGCAACTTCCCAACGATCCTGTCACGCTGACTTCACGCGGCCATGCCCTGAAAACCTATGGTCGCTCGGAGGAAGCCATTGCCTCCTATCGGGCCGCCTACAAAGCCGAGCCTGACCATGGCGACGCCTACTATTCTCTTGCGAACCTCAAGACATATCAATTCGACGACGCGGAAGTCGCAGCCATGCGGTCTCATGCGGCTCGTGAAGAACTCGCACCAAGCGCTCGCATTCATTTCTGTTTCGCTCTTGGCAAAGCGTATGAAGACCGCGCTGACACGGAGAATGCGTTCAAATACTACGATCAGGGCAACACACTGAAACGCGTGCAAATGCGCTATAAGACCGAGGATATGTTGAAAGAACTCGAGGCGCACAAAACCCATTGCACGCCCGAACTGTTTGCTGCGCAAACCGGCAAGGGCGATCCCTCGCTTGACCCGATATTCATCGTCGGCTTGCCGCGCGCAGGCTCCACACTGCTCGAACAAATACTCGCCTCACACAGCCAAGTGGATGGCACATTGGAGTTGCCCAACATCCTCGCCACAGCCCACAAATTGCGAGGCCGTAAAGCGCTGACAGATCGCGATCGCTATCCGCGCATACTTCATGAGCTTAGCGGTGATAAGCTCAGAGAGCTTGGCGGCAAGTACATTGAAGACACGCGCATTCATCGCAAAGACGCGCCGTTTTTCACCGACAAGATGCCGAACAATTTCCGACATATCGGGCTAATCCACTTGATCCTGCCAAACGCCAAAATCATCGATGCCCGCCGAGAGCCCATGTCCTGCTGCTGGTCAGGCTTCAAACAGCTTTTTGCGGAAGGCCAGGAATTCACTTACGGGCTTGAGGAGATCGGCCGCTACTACCGCGCCTATGTTGACCTGATGGACCATTGGGACACAGTTCTTCCCGGCAAAGTACTGCGTGTTCAGCATGAGGACGTGGTTTGTGATCTGGAGACACAGGTCCGCCGTTTGCTAGACCATTGCAACCTGCCATTTGAACCCGATTGCCTTGCATTTCACGAAAATGAACGCGCCGTGCGCACAGCAAGTTCTGAACAAGTGCGCCAACCCATAAACACAAGAGGCCTGGACGCCTGGCGTGTTTTCGAACCTCATCTCGATGAGTTGAAGCGCGCACTTGGACCAGACCTTGCGCCGCAAGAGCGAGACCCGTCATGAGCCAACGTTCAGATGATGCCCTTGTTGCCATTCGCCAGATTCAACGGCGGATCGACATTGACACTCGCAAGTTGGCCCAGGCCGCCGGTTTGTCCCCTTCGCAAATGCTGGTGATCCAGATTTTGGATGAACGCGGCGAGACCGCGATCGGCGATATCGTCAAGGACACTCAGCTCAGCAATGCCACAATCACCAGTCTCGTCGACAAGATGGTGACGCGCGGGCTGGTCAGCCGCAGGCGCTGGGATCAGGATCGCCGCCGGGTCTGGCTGACGCTTGAACCTGCAGGTCGACAGGCTTTGAAGGATGCTCCGCGTCTGCTGCAGGACACCTTCGGTCTGCGCTTTGACAAGCTGGACAATTGGGAACAGGCCATGCTGGTCGCCACGCTGGAACGGGTGGCAAGCCTGCTTGATGCCGAACGTCTGGACGCGGCCCCCATCCTCACTTCAGGTGCTGTGGCTGCTCCGCCGGATCAGGCGTAGCGGCGATACTGCGCTGCGTGTGTAAAAACCCGTACGGTTTGACGACGAGCCGCATTCCCTAATGCGCTGTGTTTGCTTAAGAGAACGCTGATAAACAGTCCGCAGAGCGAGCGCTGCGAGAAAAGGTGAGCTTTGTTAGACCGACGTTTTTCAGTCGCCCCGATGATGGAGTGGACTGATCGCCATTGCCGGGCGTTTCACCGCACGTTGAGCCGGCGCGCCATGGTGTTCACCGAAATGGTGACCGCTGATGCCGTCATCCATGGCGATCGCCAGCGGCTGATCCGGTTCGCACCGGAAGAATACCCGGTCGCCCTTCAACTCGGCGGGAACGTGCCCGACAAGCTGGCGGAGGCCGCGCGGATCGCTGAAGATTTCGGCTATAATGAAGTCAATCTCAATTGCGGTTGCCCTTCAGAACGTGTTCGCTCCGGCGCGTTCGGGGCGTGCCTTATGCGTGAGCCGGATCTGGTGGCCAAATGCATCGCGGCGATGCGCAGCGCGGTGGATGTGCCCGTCACGGTGAAATGCCGCGTCGCGGTGGACAGTGATCCGCCGCGCGAGACCCTGTTCGGCTTTGTCGACACGGTCGCGGCAACCGGCTGTGACGTGTTCACCGTGCATGCGCGCAGGGCCTGGCTAAACGGGATCAGCCCCAAGGAGAACCGCGAGATTCCGCCATTGAATTATGATTTGGTGGCGGAGTTGAAGGCTGGGCGGCCTGACCTGACCATCATTCTCAATGGCGGCATTATGGATCTGGCCCAAAGCGCGCAGCATATGACCCGGTTTGACGGAGTGATGCTGGGCCGCGCCGCCTATCAAACGCCGGCGCTGCTGCTGGGTGTGGACCAATGGCTGGAGACCGGCACGCCGCCCGCCGACCCCTCAATTCGCGCGCGTATCCAGGCGGTGGAAGCGTTCATCCCCTACATCGAGGCCCAACTGGCAGAGGGCACGCGCCTGCACGGCATCACCCGCCACATGCTCGGCCTGTTCGCCGGCTGCCCCGGCGCCAAAGCCTGGCGTCGCACCTTAAGCGAAAACGCCCCCCGCGACGGCGCAGGCATCGACGTGCTCCACGCTGCGCTGGTGCCCGTGCGGGCCGGGGCGCAATTGGCAGCTTGAGTTAATCATCGGCAATGGTCTAGGCTCTCATCACAAGTGTAGAGAGTAGCTCGTAATGATAAGAGTATTCGTCATCGCCGTCGTCTGCTTGACCCTGGCCAGAGTATCTGCAGCGCAAGAGCGAATAGCATTGGTGATTGGCAACGGCGCCTATGATCACATGAATTATCTGGCAAACCCGGTGAACGACGCCAAACTTATTCGCGACGCCCTTTCTGATGTCGGGTTCGACGTGCATGTCGAATACAATGCAACTGAAGACATGATGTACGCGGCCTTCAAAGCCCATGGCGAACGGCTTGAAGGCGGGGGGGCAGACGCGATCGGGTTTGTCTTCTTCGCTGGTCACGGCCTGCAGGTGGATGGGCTGAATTTTCTGCTGCCGGTCGATGCGGAGGTTTATAGTACGGCCGATGTCTATGGCGAAGCGCCTCGATTGGCCGATCTTTTCAAGCAATTGGAACGTGGGGGAAATGCCACGAATTTTGTCGTGCTGGATGCCTGCAGAAACAACAATCTGACGTCGTCATATCGCGGTGGTGGCGGCCTGGCGCGCGAAACTAGTTCGCGTGGCACTCTGATCGCATATGCGACACAACCCGGCGCTGTTGCCGCCGATGGGAGTGGGTCCAACAGCCCCTATTCAGAGGCACTCGCAGCCATGATCGGCCAACCCGGCCTTGCGGCGGAGTCCATGTTTCGCCGCGTTGCTACCCAGGTCGAAATTGTTACCAACGACGTCCAGCAACCCTGGACTGAGAGCGGACTCCGCGGTGAAGACTTTTGCTTTGCCGGCTGCAATGGCAGTGCCCAGCCGTTCAGTTTCAACGTGCCCGCGTCGAGTGGTGGTGGCGCAAGTCGCGACGCGGCGGAACCAGCCACACCGGCGTTTAGCATCGGCGCAGTGCCCGAGCAGAACTACAGAAACGCGACCGAGGCGTTTATCGCCCAGCGTTTCAGCGAGTCAGCCACCTTGTATGAAGCAGCGTGCTCAGGTGGTGTGATGGAAGCATGCCATGATCTCGCGCATTCTTATGAGAATGGCTACGGCGTTCCGAAGGATATCGGGCGTGCCCAAGTGTTCTTTTCCAGGGCGTGCGATGGAAACCTCGCGCAATCATGCTCGATCTTGGGGCTGTTGTATCATACTGGGCAGATTGACGAGCCGGGCGGCGAGCCCGCAATGCTGCAGAAGGCCAAGACATACTATGATCGCGGATGTCAGGGCGGGGACGCATTGGGGTGCGACAAGGCGCGAGAGATAGATACGCCCGACCGCGATGCCCGACCGATCACCCCACCGCAAGCACTATACCCCTCCAGAGCAGCAGAACGGGAAATAGAAGGCTCTTGTGAGGTGAGTTTGAACGTGGACTCCCAAGGCAATCCCGTCGATGTCACCGCCGAATGCACAGACAACGTGTTCACGCGAGAGGCAGAGCGAGCCCTGAGCCGGGCAAAATTTGCACCCAAGTTCGTGAATGGCGTGGCCGTGGAACGCATCGGTGTGGTCTACCCGCTAGAGTTCAGTCTTTCGCAATAGTTCTATTTGGCAACAGCGAACGGCTTCAACGAAGTGATCCGCAGAGACTTTCGCCTCATCTCCCATCCTGCACTGACGTGACAGCTCGAGAGAGTGTATCGAAGTGCGAGAATCCTGAGCCGACACAGGGGGCATTGTGAGCAAGATTTTCATTTCCTACCGGCGCGACGATACAGGCTTCGGTGCTGATCGGGTCCATGAAGCCGCGCTTGATTATGTAAAAAAGCGCAACGACGTCTTCATGGATATCGATGGTATTCCGCCAGGTGATGATTTTGTGGATCGTATCGCGGAGAAAGTGTCTCAGTGTGACGTGCTGTTTGCCCTCATTGGCCGCGATTGGTTGACAATCAAAGACCCCAAAACGGGTCTTCGGCGACTGGACGGGCCAGATGATTTTGTACGCATCGAGATCGCATCAGCGCTTAAGCGGGAGATACCCGTGGTGCCTTTGCTCATGGGCGAGGCGGAAATGCCGAGCGCGGAGCAATTGCCTGATGACTTGAAACCTCTGGTTCGGCGCAATGCGCGTAGCGTGGGGCGTGCGTCCTTCAAACACGACATGTCCGAATTAATGGCTGGGTTGGGGATCAAGCGTCAGCCGAAACAGCGGTCCAAGCTGATCCTCACTTTGATCGCCGCCGGTCTGGTAGTGACGTTTGTGCTGGGAGCGCAGTTCATATTTGGGCCGTTCAGCGGCGGCGACGTCGGCAATGCGGGTGACGATGTAGCCTATGAAGACGAGACCATTGGATTGCGATTGTCGTATTATGAATTTGGACCTGAGCCATGCGACTATGTGGATATCACGGTCTATTTACGGACCAAC
>JBCCAA010000023.1:0-41795 GCA_039815055.1 Pseudomonadota bacterium
CAGTGATGCAGGCAGCAATGGCATCACGGTGACCTCTCACATCATCGCAGCGCCATCCATCGGCAAAAAGACAGCCGCACGCCTGACCCGCGTAGGTGTTTTCACGATTGGTGACCTGCTCGAAGCCGACGCAGACGCCCTAGCCGAAGAGATCGGCCAGCGGCATATTCCAGCAGACGTCATCCGCGACTGGCAGGACCAGACGCGCCTCAAGCTCGCCCTGCCCCATCTGCGCGTCCATGATGTGCAAATCCTGGTCGGCGCAGGCGTGCGCAACGTGCCGGACCTTGCAGCAGCAAGCGCGCGGGAATTGCTGAACGCCGCACTGGAGTTCGCCGAAACACCAGGCGCGCTGCGCATCATCAAGCCGGAACACGCCCCCACATCGGACGAAGTGGACGAGTGGATCGAAGCGGGCCGAAGCGCGGCTTAAACGACCTCTGGCACAACCACCTGAACCTTGGTTATCCGCGAGTTGCCCTGGCCATAGAGATTGACCTTGAGCTTGGAGATGGCGTGCACCAGCACGTTCGGCCCGTATTTGATGTGTCCGGTAAACTCAATCTGCGGGAAGCGCTCGAAAATCTGCTCATAAGCCACGCGCAGCTGCATTTGTGCCACCCGCGAACCGAGGCATTTGTGGGGGCCATGTCCAAACGCGATGTGTTTCGAGACATTCTCGCGCGTCATGTCGAAGATATCGGGATTTGGAAACACCTGCGGGTCGCGATTGCCGCCTCCGTACCACATGACGACTTTCTCATCTTTAGCGATGCGCTGGCCGTTCAGCTCGGTGTCTTCGAGGGCTGTGCGGCGCATATGTTTTACGGGAGACACCATGCGCAGTGCCTCTTCTGACATTTGCGGGATCATTGAGGGATCCGACAACACCATTGCTCGCTGGTCCGGGAATTCGGTCATCAGTTTGATAGTGCCCGACAGCGAGTTACGCGTCGTGTCATTGCCGGCGAAGATGATCAGCAGCCAGGAGCCGTCCAACGTCTCCTGGGGCAAAAGCTCTCCATTGATCTTGGAGTGCGCAATGACGGTGAGCAGGTCTTCGCGCGGATTGGCGCGCCTGTCGGCCATGACCTGCGCACCATAGGCGAACATGTCTTCGACCACTTTTTTGAACCGCAGCGGGAACAGAGGCTCGCCCAGAAAAGTTCTCATCGGATTGGTCAGGAATTGGCTGGCCATTTCGAGATAGTGCATCCAGTGTACCACTTTCTGGCGGTCACCCTCATCGACACCAAGCATTTCGCACAAAGTGTAAAGCGGCAGCTGATTGGAAAACACCTTTACGAAGTCAGCCTGGGGACCCTGGGCCTCCAGATCATCAAGCAGGTCGGCGACTTTCTGCTCCACTTTCTCACGCAACTTGGCGACATAGGCCGGAATGAAGAAATCCTTCTGCTGGATCCGCATCTGCATGTGCTGCGGCTCGTCCATGCTGATCAGATTGTCCATGGCCGCGCGAATGAGGATCTCTGGGCGCCAGTTCTCTCTGCGCGGAACGGCCAGGTTGATGCCGCCGCGTTGGCTGGAGTAGATCTCCGGCGCCAATTCCACCGTCTTGATGTCTTCATAGCGCGTGACAGACCAGAACCGCGATGAGCCTCGCCCCGATTGCGACCACATCACCGGCGCATCTTCACGCATGCGCCTGTAAAGATCCCACGGGTGGCCTACCGTCCAGGAATTTGGGTTCCAGAGCTCGAAATCGTTCTCCAGGGAGGGGTAGACCGCGCCATGTACAGGGGTTTTTGCACCGGTGTCCTCAAGGATGTCGTCACTTACGAGTCGCATGGGTGTTGGCTCCGGCTGTGTAATCACAGCCATAAACTAACACGGATTCTCGGGGCGCCTCCCCTGCCGTTGCGGTAACTCGACCCTCCGGTTAACGACCGTTTAACGCAAACGCGGTGAGTTTCAGCAAAAGGCGTTCGCCGCCATACCCCGTGTCTGCTAGGGAGGTCTTCTTTGCCCCGTGCGAATCAAGCTCAACTGTTCGAAGAAATGACCGCAAATCAAAGCTCCGCCCCCGAAGGCTATAGCGCCAAGGACATTGAAGTTCTTGAAGGCCTGGAACCTGTCCGGAAACGGCCGGGCATGTACATTGGCGGCACAGACGAACGCGCCTTCCATCACTTGTTTGCCGAAGTGCTGGACAATTCCATGGATGAGGCCGTTGCCGGCCATGCTGACTGGATCGAGGTCAAACTGGACGGCGATGGCTATCTTTGCGTAACCGACAATGGCCGGGGCATCCCCGTCGATCCGCACCCGAAATATCCAAACAAGTCGGCTTTGGAAGTGATCATGACGACGCTCCATGCGGGCGGAAAATTCTCAAACAAAGCCTATGAGACCGCTGGCGGCCTGCATGGTGTGGGGATATCCGTGGTCAACGCGCTGTCCGAGCGAGTTGAGGTAGAAGTCGCCCGAGACCGCAAACTCTACCGGCAAATCTTTGAACGCGGGCTGCCGCAGGGCGGATTGGAACTCGTTGGCGCTGCCCCGAACCGGCGTGGCACATCCGTGCGTTTCCGCCCCGATACTGAAATCTTCGGACCGAAGCTGCGCTGGAAGCCTGCTCGCCTGTTCCAGATGGCGCGCTCCAAGGCCTACCTGTATCGCGGCGTGGAAGTGCGCTGGTCTTGCGCCGCAGAGCTGTTGCCCGAAGGCGCAAAGGTGCCCACTGAAGCGGTGCTCACTTATCCCAATGGCCTTGCCGACCAACTGGCGGAAGTGTTTGGCGGAAAAAACACGCTGACCGAGCAACCGTTCACAGGCTTGGTTGAATTGCCTGAGGGCAAAGTGGAATGGGCCATCAGCTGGACCGCCGCCGGATTTGGCGAAGCCGATGGTTTCACACGCTCATATTGTAACACAGTGCCCACACCCGATGGCGGAACCCATGAGGCAGGGTTTCGATCCGCCATTGTCAAAGGCCTGCGCAATTATGGCGAACTGACAGGCCAGAAGAAGGCGACAACCATCACCGCTGATGATGTGATGAGCCATTCCGGCGTTTTGCTTTCAGTGTTCATTCGCGGGCCGGAGTTTGTGGGTCAAACGAAAGACAAACTGTCGACGACGGCGGCGTTCCGCCTGGTGGAAAACGCCGTTCGGGACCGCTTCGATCATTGGCTGGCGGCCAGCCCTAAAGAAAGCAACAACCTGCTTGAATGGGCCATTGACCGGGCTGATGAACGCGCAAAGCGCCGCAAGCAGAAAGAGATCTCCCGCAAATCCGCCACCAAGAAGCTGCGCCTACCGGGCAAGCTGGCAGACTGCTCTGAGCGGGGGCCTGACGGCACCGAACTCTTCCTCGTTGAGGGCGACTCAGCTGGTGGCAGCGCCAAACAGGCGAGGAACCGGAAAACCCAGGCCATTCTGCCTCTGCGCGGAAAAATCCTCAATGTCGCATCCGCCAGCGATGACAAGCTGATGAAGAACGCTGAGCTGAATGACCTTTCACTCGCACTCGGCACGGCGCTGGGCCGACAGTTCTCCACCGATGATCTGCGCTATGAGAAGATCATCATCATGACGGACGCCGATGTTGACGGGGCTCATATCGCGGCGCTCTTGATCACGTTCTTCTACAAGCTGACGCCAGGCCTGATTGAAAACGGCCGATTGTATCTCGCAATGCCGCCACTCTATCGCCTGACACATAAGGGCAAAACGGTCTACGCTATGGATGACGCTCAGAAGGCTGAGATGATGGCCAGCGAGTTCAAGGCCAATCAGAAGGTCGAGATCGGGCGCTTCAAAGGCCTCGGCGAAATGAACCCGGGCCAGCTCAAAGAAACGACGATGGATCCGGCCACGCGCACGCTGGCACGTGTAACACTGCCCGACACGATGGATGAGCTGGTCGAAGAGCGTCCGGCTGAACTGATCGAAACCCTGATGGGGCGCAAGGCGGAGTTGCGCTATCGCTATATTCAGGACAACGCCCAGTTCGCTGATGATCTGGACATCTGACCAATAACTCGCCCAATCGGCGCATTTCTTGAATTCAATTTGCCGCGAAACGGGTTTTCGCTGTTCAGGCGCTTGTGACTGCGTTGGTTTGGAACAGTAAGGGCCAATTGGATGTGCGAGGGTCGCTAGTGGCTGATGGAACGCTGGAACTGTACGCCCGCAAGGCGGGTCAGTCACAGAGATTCCCCGATTTCATCATCGGTGGCGCGCCCAAGTGCGGCACAACCTCACTTCATTTCATTTTGGACCAGCATGCGAGCATTGGCATGCCGGAAGCCGAGATCCACTTTTTCGACGCTGATGACCCGATCACTCATAACGACTTCATCTATCGGAAAAAAGGCGACCTGATCTGGTTCAACCCGTCGCCAGACACGGATGCTTCGAGAGAGTGGTATGCCAGCCGCTTTGAACCCTTCCGCGACCTTCCCCTGGTGGGCGAGGATTCTACCACTTACATATTTTCAGATGTGGCCGCTGCTCGCATCGCCGATATGCTGCCGACTGTGAAACTGGTTTTCATGCTGCGCAACCCGGTGAAGCGGGCCTGGTCACAATACTGGCACATGGCCAATTCGGCCCGAACTTCGCTGAGTTTTGAGGCGGCTCTGACGCGATTTCCAAACCTGATTCTGGGATCGACCTATACACCCAACCTGCTGCGCTTTTTCGAGGTTTTCCCGCGTGAACAGATCAAAATCGTTTTGTTCGAAGACTTCATCGCCGATCAACAGGGCACATTGAACGAGGTTACGCAGTTTCTGGATGTGCCAGATATGGTGATCGATCCCGACAAATCCTGGTTCAATAAAACCGGCTACGCGCCCAGCCACCGCGTCCAGCGCGCGCTTAATCTGATCGGCCGCCCGATTGTTCGCCGCCGATACCGCTCGCATATGAGCCAGCAGCGACAATTGACGCTTGGTGAAAAGATCAACAACAAAATCCACCACGTGTTTTTCACGCGGATTTACCGCCCTTACCTGACCGCAGACCACCCGCCAGACATGCGCGAGGCCACACGCGATTACCTGACCCAACATCTCACCCATCGCAATTCAGGTCTGTCTGATCTGATTGGACGAGACCTGAAGGCGCTTTGGGGCCTCGACGTCTAGAGTATCCGTTTTGGTCAAGCCGGATACTCTAGTCCGGATAAATCACATTCATCAGGTAAAGCCCGTCTGGCGGTGATACTGGGCCGCAGAGGCTTCGGTCTGCAGAGGCAAGGATATCTGCAATCCAGTCGCCATCATGCCTGCCGCGGCCGACTTCAACGAGGCTGCCGACCATGGAGCGTACCTGGCGATGCAGGAAGGATCTCGCGCAAAAATAGACATTGATCTCTTCACCACTCGTTTGCAGCCGAACCTCATCCAGCGTTTTGATCGGGCTTTCGGCCTGGCATTGGGCATCGCGGAATGTGGTGAAGTCATGGCGCCCGATGAGCGCGTTGGCCGCAGTGGCCATCGCATCCCTATCCAGCGCCTGAGGCACCTGCCAGGCGAGTCCTTTTTCAGTCGTCAGGGGTGCTCGGCGATTGACGATCCGATATCGATAATGACGTTCTACGGCTGAAAACCGGGCGTGGAAGGCCTCGCTCACCTCCTGGGCTTCGATGATCGCCACGGGCTCGGGCCGCAAATGAGCGTTCAGCGCATCAGCTACTTTTGCTACGGGCAGCTGTTTCATCAGATCGATATGAGCGACCTGGCCCATGGCATGGACGCCGGTATCGGTGCGCCCTGCCCCAAACACCGTAACCGGACGCTCGTCCAATCCTTCTGCAGCGCGTTCCAACGCTGCCTGAACGGAGGGCTGACCCGATTGGCGCTGCCAACCGCAGAACGGACGGCCATCATATTCAATGGTCAGTTTGTAGCGTGGCATCAGGTGAACAAGGACCCTTTGTGCACTGCAGTGCCGCGCAGGAAATCTGCTGCGTCCATCGGGCCTCGTCCGGGCTTTTGCAGTCTTTTCAGGCGTATCGCGCCGTCCCCGCAGGCTATCGTGAGTTGGTCATCAAGCGCAGTGCCCGGCAGGCCGGACCCAGCGACAGTTTCGCTCATCAACACTTTGATGCGGGTCGGCTCTTCTCCGGATGTGCTCCAAAGGCAAAAAGCACCTGGAAACGGGGACAGTCCGCGGATCTGGCAATCAATTTCCGCTGCGGGTCGGGACCAGTCGATCTTCTGGTCCTCGGATGTGATCTTGTGGGCATAGGTGATACCATCTTCGGGTTGCGTGACCGGCTGTACCGATCCGTTCGCCCATCCTTCGAGCGCAATTGGGGCGAGTTCCGCTGCAAGGCCAGCCAGCCGGTCATGGAGGTCTCCGGCGGTGTCGAACGGGAATATGCGGCACGTTTCGGATGCGAGGACAGGCCCGGTATCCAGACCCGCTTCCATGACCATGGCATCGACCCCGGTCATGCTATCACCTGCCATTATGGCGCGTTGGATCGGCGCGGCACCCCGCCAGCGCGGCAGGGTTGATCCGTGCAAGTTCATGCAGCCGATGCGAGGCATATCGAGGATCGCTTGGGGTAAGATCAGGCCATAGGCGATGACCACTGCCGCATCGAGACCAAGATCGGCGAAAGACACCTGGGCCTCTTCGGTTTTGAGCGATTTAGGCGTGCGCACCACCAACCCGAGCGACTCGGCATAGTCATGAACCGGTGTAGCGCGGAGTTTCTTGCCCCGCCCGGCTGGTTTTGGTGGCTGACTGTATACCGCCACAACCTCGTGACCTGCTTCAACCAGGGCTTCAAGCGTCGGCACCGAAAAGTCCGGACTGCCCATGAAAGCAAGCCGAAGTCGCGTATTGGCCGTGCTCACGCCGCCGCCGTTTTCGCCTTCAGGCGTTGGGCTTTACGGACTTTGTCGACGGCGCGTTGGCGCTTCAGTCGCGACAAATGGTCGATGAAAAGCACACCTTCCAGATGGTCCATCTCGTGCTGAATGCAGACTGCAAACAGGTCGGTGGCCACTTCCTCGATCTCATTGCCATCATAGTCGAGATACTTCACACGGCACTTTGTCGGCCGGTCAATTTCGTCAAACACCTCCGGAACCGAAAGGCAGCCCTCTTCATAGGGCGCCAGGTCGTCCGTCAGTGGAAGGATCTCAGGATTCACAAAATAGCGTGGCGCAGGCGCCTCGTCTTCCTTGGCAAGGTCCATCACGATCACACGCAAGGGCACACCGACCTGGATCGCGGCCAGACCAATGCCAGGCGCGTCATACATGGTCTCCAGCATGTCATCCATCAGCGCGCGGATGTCATCGCTCACACCGCCCTCAACAGGCTTGGAAACCTGTTTCAGGCGTGGATCAGGAACGGTTAGAATATCTCGAATAGCCATGTCTGACAGGTATGTGGGACATACGAAAACGTCAATGGAGCCTTTGGCAACGCCGGTGCTACGCTGCCTCGCTCTTACCTTTGCGCGCCGGCGGCACTTCGGTCCGACTTGCGGACGTTTCGATCTGCTTCAAGTCTGGCAAGTCGCGTTCTGGCGGTGCGATAGACAGGTCTTCGAACTTCCGAAGTGTCGGATAGACCCGCTTGTCCAGCGAGCTATTGACCTTGTTATAGTGTCCCACTGCGCTGTTCAGTGTCGTTCCCAATTTATCGATATGGGTGGAAAGCACTTGTACACGCTCGTAAAGCTGCGCGCCCAGTTCGGCGGCCTCCATCGCGTTACGGGTCATGTTCTCCTGGCGCCAAACATAGGCCACCGTCTTCGCCAGACCGATCAGGGTCGACGGTGTGGTGACGATCACATTGCGGGAATAGGCTTTTTCCAGAAGATCAGGCATGTGCTGCAGGGCCGCCGCAAAGAAATTTTCGCCGGGAATGAACATGGCAACGAAGTCCACCCGCTCATTCAAATTGTTCTGATAGCCCTTCGACGCCAGTCGCTCCACCTGGGCTTTGACGGCGTCAGCGTGCGCCTTCAGATACGCCGCCTGCTGATCAGCATCGGTAGCATCGGCCGCAGCCAGATATGCATCCAGCGAAACCTTTGCGTCGACCACGATTTGCCGATCGCCCGGCAACCGGATTACCGCGTCGGGGCGTTGGATGCCGTCTTCGGTGCGGTCGGCAACCTGTTCCGAAAAATCGCAATAGGATGACAGGCCAGCCTGTTCCATGACGTTTCGAAGTGTCATTTCTCCCCAACGCCCGCCACCACGCGGCGCGGTGAGCGCATTCACCAGCTTGCTGGTCTCTGAGGTGTTGCGCCGCAGGTTTTCAGTAATCGCCAAGACCTGTTGCTGAATGACTGTCTTGTCTTCGGTGCGCACCTTTTCGATCGCTTCGATCCGGCTCTTGAACTCATGGAAGGTCTTGCCGATGGGCTGCATCAGCTTTTCCAGATTACCATTGGCCTGCTTCGTCTGGTGCTGGAACGTGACTTCAGCGCGATCAAGGAAACTCTTATGCGCCCCTTCGATCGCTTGCTTGGCCATCGCGGCGAATTCCTTACGCTCGGCCTCACCACGCGCCGCTGCCGCTGCAAGCTGCTTTTCAGCGTCCTGGAGTTTGCAGCGCAGCATCTCTGCGGAGTCGTTGGCGGTCGACAAATCGAGCCCAAGACGTTCCAACTCCCGGCCACGTTCAAATGCCTGGGTTTCCGCCGCGAGTGCTGTTTCACGCCACTTTGCCCGCAACCATACAAGACTCGCCACCAACAGAACGCCGACGATGAATAGCGCAACATGGGCAGCGTCGAAATCAAGCGCCCCTATCGTAACCAGCGTGTCCATAGCATGTCCTGTCGTAGAATACTGAACGTAACAGGAACATTTGATTCGGTCCAGACAGCAAGTCCAGATACGGGCTCAACCGCCCTTGCCAGCCCGAATCTCCCATGAAACTTTGGAACTCGGAGGTGGACAGATGAATACGCTACGCGGCGCCCTGATCGCATTTGCCGGGCTGGTTACGGCTTGCCAATCCCAGGGCGCACCGTCTGCAGTGGGGTTTGTGAAGCCAACCGCCCCTTTGGCCGCAATTGATCTGGCTAAGCCGCAAGTTCGCATCCAGAACGTGGAGCTGTCGGGCGCCAGGGTGAACGATGACGGCGCCAATCGAATGGCTGTTTCCTATCTAGACGTCTCACTGAATGAGGCGCTTACAGATGCTGGGTTTCTGGTGTCGCAAAAGCCCCTGCCGCCCGAAAGCCTGGCCTTGTCTCGTCATGTCCTGAGGTCTGTCGATCCCGGTCGGGCGGACCGCGCTCACCTGCCGTTGTTGAGCGAATGGGCCATCGACGTGCCAAGGGCCGCTGAACGAGCGGCGCCACCTATCCTGATTGTGTTTGCGGAAGCGCGGATCAATACGGCTGCCCACCGGCTCACTCAGGGCGCACTTGGTATCGCCCTGTTTGCACCCGAGCCAATAACGGGCGGCAATCGACGCACCCATGCCGGATTGTTCAGCGGTGACACCGGCGAACTTCTTTGGGCGGCCCATATGTCGGAAGGTGATGTTCAAACACCTGTTGGGGCGGCTCTTGTGGCTGATTCAATTGTTGCGCGTTTGCAGGCCGACCTCAGATGAAGTGTGGGGTTTTCCTTGCTGCACCGCTCCTTTTGGCGGCTTGCGCCACGCCACGTCCCAGCCCTGCCCCGACCAAGATCGAACTTGCAGGAGGGCTGTCGGTCTCTCCCATCGGCACTTGGACCCATATCACTGACGCCCATGATGGGCCCATCACCAAGGGCGATTGGCTCACCCGTTTCGGAACAGAGCTGGACTTCGTCTGGATTATTTCCGACCTGAAGCGCGGCGAGAGACTGATCGAGGCGAGTTTCGCCACTTATGAGGGGCCTGTGTGGACCTCAGATGTGCCCGCCTTGCTGAATGGCAGTCTCGCTGCTTTCGGCATGTACGACATGTCGTTCAGTCCAGCCGTGGCAGCACCGTTTGCAGGCTCGCCCGGAGAAACTGTGAACTGGGCCGGGCAATCACGAGATGGGGCAGCTCTCAGCGGAACGGCCTATTGGCGTATTGAAAATGGCCAACTTGACCTGGCGATCACCATGGCGGCTGACAGCGTTTATCGCTCTCGCGTCGGCGCCGACCAGTCCGCCACGCTTTCGACATTCACCAAACGCTAGCCCGATGAAATGCGCTCGCCCATTGGCAGACTGCGCCGGACCGGCCCCTCATCGGCCGCGGTGAAACCTTCCACCAGACGCGACAAGTAGGATGACAGCGCATCGCGTACTTCATATGGCGCTTCCATGGGCAGGAAATGGCTTGAGCCACGGCGCTTCTTCATCACCATGGCCGGCACTTTGCGGACCATTTTCTCCACCGTCTTCTCGCTGAGCACCGAACCGATATCGGCCTTCATAACCGTGATCGGGATCTTCCGACGGCGCACTTTGCCAAGTGCTTTCCAAGGTTTGTTGCGCTGGGCGGCAAAGGTCGCCGCCTCCCATTTCGGGTCACAGAGCAGCTCCCAGGTCTGGTTATCGCTATCGGGTGGATTGTTGTCGGTCCGCTCAACGGCATCGACAATGTAGTCATCCAGAAAGGGCTCACGCCAGGACTTGAACAGGCCACTCGCGCTATACCGCGCGCGGGCTTCTTCATAGTTTGCAAAAGTTCTTTTTCGCCGGCGGGCGCCACGCGCCATAGGATGAAAGCGCCCCATCCAAAGGTAAGGTGGGAACATATGGCCCCAGAAGTAACGTCGAGGATGCAGGATTACAGGGTCAACAAGCACAAGCCCCTTCACCAGGTCTGGCCGTTTGCCGGCGACAGCGAGCGCCACATGCGCACCCATGGAATGACCGCCAAGCACAACGCCGCCAGGCGCCTGGCCATCTATCCAGGCGATGACATCGTCGCGGTAGGTTTTCCACGAACTGAGCTTTCCGGGACTGGCCGGAAGCGTGGTGCGCCCATGACCGCGCAAATCTATTGCGGCTATCCGCGTGCGCAATCCCAGAGGCGCAAGCAATGACTGGTAAGTCATCGCGTTGAAACCGGTCGCATGAAGCCACAGCGCAGCATACGGTTTCACCGGGTCTCCAAACTCTACACCGGCCACTTCACCTTCGGGGAGGCCATGACGGAAACGCCGCATTAGGGGTTTGCTCCAAACACTTTGCGCAGGATTTCAGTGGTCCGCGCCACCGGGTCTTCCCGAATGGCCTTCTCTTCCTGCGCCACATAGTAGAATAGCCCATCCAGCCCATAATTCACGGCGCTTGTGGTCAGATCGTCCTGCAAACTCGCCGACAGCCCGCCCAGGCCATTGCTGCTGGCAACGTCATCAAGCGCCTGATAAGCGCCCGAACTGCTGAGCGCAGACCGAATATAGGGCTCCAGCGCGCTGCGCAGGTCGCCTTCGGTTTTGCCACGTAGAAAATCGGTCGCGGCGGTATCGCCGCCATTCAAAATGCCCAGTGCATCTTCAATCGTGATCGACTGAACCGCATTGATGACCAGAGCTTTGGCCTGGGGAACGGCCGCTTCAGCGCCCCGGTTCAGTTTCACCTGCAGATCGTCCAGCGGCCCCGACAGGCCGACGTTAGACAAGGTATCCTGGATATCGCCCAGCGTGCCTGGCAGGGGTATTCGGATCTCTGGGTCTCCGAAATACCCGTTTGTTGCGCCGAGTTGACCGGCGACATTCTCCGTGCCCAAGGTCAGCGCCTCACGAAGGCCGCTTTCAATCTCGAAACTGCTCAAACCGCCCTGGCTGGGCTGGCCAATCGTGGTCAGCACTTCGCCGAGCACCGTCCCGAGGTTGCCATTGGAGCCGGAACTGCCCGTCGTCTGGCAACCCGTAAGAAAGAGCGCGCCGGCAAACAGCGCTGTACGGATCGTTCTGTCGAATATCATCGGTTTTGCAGCTCCTGCATTCATTTTCACGATCCTGACAAAAGCTGATTTGGGGCCGCGAGCATAGGGGGCAATCACGGATTTGCTGCTTATCCTTGCGGCAAGCTAGCACTGAACGGCCAGTTCCCCTAATTTCACTCAAGAAAGGGAGGCCGCGCCATGCTCAAGAAAACCTATGACTGCTTCAGCGTAAGCATTGAGGACAAAATCGCCCACATCACCCTGTCGCGGGGCGAAGCCTTGAACACGATGACCAAGGCGTTCTGGAACGAATTGCCGGCCATCATCCGCGAGATTGACCGGGATGTTCTGGCCCGCGTCATCGTGATCTCATCGACGGGGAAACATTTCAGTGCTGGCATGGACTTGTCGGTCTTTTCCTCCGATGGCGCGGTGCATTCATCCGGCGGCGACAAGTGGACCCGAGCCGAGCAGTTCCGTTCCAACATCAAGCAGATCCAGCATGCCATGAACGCCCTGGAAGAGGCGCGCCAGCCGGTGCTCATCGCCTGCCAGGGTGGCGTCATCGGCGGGGCCATGGACATGATCTGCGCCGGGGATATTCGCTGGGCAACGGAAAACGCGTTCTTCTGCATTCAGGAAACCAACATCGCCATGGTCGCCGATGTCGGCACTTTTCCGCGCATACAGCGCATCGCGTCTGAGGGTTGGGTCAAACAGATGGCCTATACGGGCGAGCGTGTGGGCGCCGCAAAAGCCAAAGAGATTGGCCTGGTGAACGATGTGTTCGACAGCCAGGAAGCGATGCTGGACCATGTGATGGGCGTGGCGCGCGAAATCGCCAAGAAAGACCCGCTGGCCGTGACAGGCTGCAAGGCGCTGATCAATTACGGTCGCGACCACTCCACCGCAGACACGATGGATTATGTGGGCGTCTGGAACGCGGGCATGTTGCCGGCGGGCCGCATGCAAGAAGCCATGATGGCCATGGCCGAAAAGCGCGAGCCGGAGTTTTCAGATCTGGAACCGCTGCGCGATACGCCGATGTAATCACTTGCTTCTACAGTTTAAGAGCAAAAATATGTCAATATCAAACGCCCCAGAACCGCTTGCGTCCTGCTCCGATGCTATAGAAGTTGTGACGTCTACTCTCCACAACTCTTCTGAATAGTCTCTAAGTATAGCATGCGTGTCTAAATTTAGATATCCGCTACCGCCAGAAACACGCGATAAAGCGCGCCCTACCGTGCAATTGTCTGGAATGTTGTTTTTTGGATAGTAAAAGTCTTTACTGAGCTCATTGGGTCGACGCCATCCATCTACGTCTACAGCAATTGTGTATTCGCCGATCATCGAAGCGGTACTCGTGCCCGTGTAATTTACTAGCACCGACCCGATAATGGCCGACAAGCCACCGACCAGAATATATGGTATATAGCCCGTCATTTTCGTGGGACGGTTTGCAACCTCACTGATAGCTAGTTGTTTTTCCTTCCATAGTTCGATCCGAGCTTCGATTGCTGATACTAGATTTCTAAATTGGACGTGATCTCGATCAACTGGTCGATAACTTGGATCGATCTCAGCGTACTGTTGCGCAGCAAACAAATCGTGCGCCCCCTGACCATCGATGACGACTTGGATCAGTTTCCCTTCAAAGTCTGCAATCGATGCTTCGCGCTTAACCCAATCGCTTTCCCGTGAATTTTCAGACCATATCACAATAACTACAGAAGCGCCTCGAAGGGCTTCGAGGATACTCTGTTCAAATTTCTCCGACGGCAGAAGTTGGTTTTTGTCTCTCCATATTGTTTCAGGACCGATTTTGGACTCTACGGCCTGTGCAAGTGCTTCTGCAAAAGCTTCATCTTTATGTGCGTAAGAAATAAATACTTTCGCCATGATCCCCCTCCCAGTTGCTCCTAACTAATCCACCCCAAGCTTCGCCTTCAGAATTTCATTCACCGCGCCGGGGTTGGCCTTGCCCTGCATGGCTTTCATCACCTGACCCACGAACCAGCCCATGGCTTTGGGCTTTTCTTTCACACTCGCGGCCTGTTCTGGATTGGCGGAGATGATGTCGTCGATCACGGCCTCGATGGCGCCAGTGTCGGTGACCTGTTTCAGGCCTTCGCGCTCGACGATATCTGCTGGCGCATCGCCGGTTTCGATCATCTTTTCAAACACCGTCTTGGCGATCTTGCCTGAGATCGTGTCATCAGAAATCAGACCGATCAACCCGCCGAGATTGGCCGCGTTCACCGGGCTATCGGCCAGCGCGATATTTTCGCGGTTGAGATAGCCAAACAGCTCCTGGGACACCCAGTTGGCGGCCAGTTTCGCGTCGCGCCCCTTGGCGACATCCTCATAAAATGCCGCGCTCTCCGCATCTGCCGTCAGCACACCAGCGTCATAGCGCGACAGGCCATAAACGGCCTCAAACCGCGCGCGTTTCTGATCTGGCAGCTCCGGCAACGTCTTGCGTATCTCTTCGATGAAAGCCGGGTCGAGTTCCAGGGGCAGCAGGTCCGGGTCCGGGAAATAGCGATAATCATGGGCGTCTTCCTTGGACCGCATGGACCGCGTTTCGCCCTTGTTTGGGTCAAACAGGCGGGTCTCCTGATCCACGGTGCCGCCGCCTTCCAGAATTTCGATCTGGCGGCGCGCCTCATACTCAATCGCCTGCTGTATAAAACGGAACGAGTTCATATTCTTGATTTCGCAGCGGATGCCGAGATGGCCGAAATCGCCGGTCTCGCGGAACTTCTCATATCCGCCGACCTTGCAGACCGACACGTTCACATCCGCGCGCAGCTGGCCCTTTTCCATGTCGCCATCACACGTGCCGAGCGCCACGACGATGGATTTCAGCTTCTTCACATAAGACGCCGCTTCGAGCGGGGTACGGATGTGCGGTTTGGAGACGATTTCCATCAGCGCCACGCCGCAGCGATTTAAGTCCACATAGGTGCTGTCAGGGTCCATATCGTGGATGGATTTGCCGGCATCCTGTTCAAGGTGCAACCGCTCAATCCCCACCACGAATGAATAGGCCGGGTCGCCATGGGCCGGCTCCACGTCCACTTCAATCTCGCCTTCGCCGACGATGGGATGGGCGAACTGGCTGATCTGATAGCCCTGGGGCAAATCGGGATAGAAATAGTTCTTCCGGTCAAACCGGCTATACTCGTTGATCTGCGCATTCAGGCCGAGCCCCGTGCGAACCGCCTGTTCGACGCATTTGGAATTGATCACTGGCAACATGCCGGGCATCGCTGCATCCACCAGCGAGACATTCTCGTTGGGGTCCGCGCCAAAATCGGTGGGTGCGCCAGAAAACAGCTTGGCCTGACTTTTCACCTGGGCATGGATCTCCAACCCCATAACGACCTCCCAGTCGCCACTGTCACCTTCCAGAATATAAGCCGGTCGCGTCTCGCCCATGGGACTGCCTCTTTGATCGTGTTTAGCTGGCGACATAGCCGCGCTGCGCCTGATTTGTCGAGATGGCAAGGAACCCGATTGGGTCTAATCCTTATCCGCATCGCCAGGATTTGCCTTGGCCGCTTCCACGCGGCGCCGGCGCGCCTCCATGCGGGCATCTAGCGATGAGCTGCGCCCCCACCCCTTGAAAGAGGCGCCAGCCTTGCCGCGTGTTGACGGTCCCGCACCGTTGTCTTCCGCCTCGGTGGATCGATTGAGATACCTGTTGATCACCATGGCGATGCGAAAGCCCACATAGGTGGCGGCCAATAGAGTGACCCAGGCGATCGTGCGCACTTCCGGCGCCAACGGGTCGATCCCATTCATGGCCGCCATCGCATACATCAGGCCGGCGGCGATAAGGGTGCATGGAAGGGTGAGGAGGATCAGGCGTAGCATTCAAAACATATAGCGCTGAACCGTCAGGCTACCACCAGCGCTTCGGCTTTGCGGAAAACCCAGCTGCGTCTTCAATCACCCGGCCCACCTTGAAACAGGCTGATTCATCCAGCGCCTTGCCGATCACCTGAAGGCCGAGCGGCAGGCCCTGCCCGTCAATCGCGGCTGGCACGGATATCCCCGGCAAGCCTGCGAGGTTGGCTGTTACCGTGAAAATGTCATTGAGGTACATCTCAACGGGATTGTCGCTCTTCTCACCAAAGGCAAACGCAGCGCTGGGGCAGGTTGGTGTCAGCAGCGCGTCACAGGTTTGGAACACGTCTTCAAAGTCCTGAAGGATGCGGGTGCGCACTTTCTGCGCTCGCAGGTAGTAAGCATCGTAATAGCCGGACGAAAGCACATAAGTTCCGATCATGAGGCGGCGCTGGACTTCGGGTCCGAAGCCGTCACCGCGTGTTTGCTCATAGGTCGATGTTAGATCATCGCCCGGCACCCGTGCGCCGTAGCGCATGCCATCATAACGCGCCAGGTTCGACGACGCCTCAGCGGGCGCCACGATATAGTATGCAGGCAGGGCATATTTTGTGTGCGGCAGGGAGACGTCCTTGATCTGCGCACCCGCAGCTTTCAACCAGTCGATGCCTTGCTGCCATAGCGCCTCAATCTCTTCGGGCATCCCGTCGATTCGGTACTCTTTCGGAATCCCGACCGTCATGCCTTTCACGCCCGCACCCAGATCGGCACGCCAATTCGGCGTCGCCACATCCAGGGACGTGGAGTCCTTTGCATCATGGCTGCACATGGCTTCCAGAAGGATAGCGGCATCTTCAACGGATTTCGCAATTGGACCGGCCTGATCGAGCGAGGATGCAAAAGCCACCATGCCATAGCGGCTAGCGCGCCCATAGGTCGGCTTGATGCCCACCGTGCCGGTGAACGATGCTGGCTGACGGATGGATCCGCCGGTGTCCGACGCTGTTGCAGCCAGGCAAAGATCAGCGGCGACCGCGGAGGCTGATCCACCCGACGAACCGCCCGGTGTCAGGTCACGGTTGTCCCCTGCCCGGCGCCAGGGATTGGCAACATTTCCGAAATGGGATGTCTCGTTCGATGAGCCCATGGCGAACTCATCCATATTGAGTTTGCCGAGCATCACAGCGCCCGCATCCCAAAGGTTCTGGGTCACCGTGGACTCATAGGTCGGCGTGAACTCGCCCAAGATCCCGCTACACGCCGTCGTGCGGACGCCCGACGTACAGTACAGATCCTTGATGCCCAGCGGCGCCCCATCCAGCGCCTGCGCCTCACCCTTGGCGCGGCGCGCATCGCTGGCCCTGGCCATATCAAGCGCCTTGTCAGGTGTTTCGACGACAAAGGCATTCAGCGCCGGATTGGCCGCTGAGATGGCTTCTATAAAGGCCTCGGTCAGCTCTACAGAGCTGAAGTCTTTCGCCTCCAACCCATCCAGGGCGCCAGCGAGGGTCATTTGCGTGAGATCACTCATGGACCGTCTATATTCCGTGTCAGGCTGAGAAAAAATATCAGATCGCGGTCGTAGTCTGACTGCGGCGCCCCCTGCAAGTCCCAGCGCGCGGAATTGTGATGAGCCGTGACCCCCGGTGTGGCCCTGATTGTTTAAAGTGGTATCCAAACGCCAAGGAGAATTGCCATGCTGAGAGCCCTTTCCGCAATCACCGCAGCAACCTTTGTGCTTGCAGGGTGCGCCAGTTCCGGGCCGCGACTGGACGCAGCCGACTATCTCGCCAGCCCTGCGCTTGGTGAACAGACAGATCGCATCTGTTTCACCCGCAACATAGACGGCTTCGGTGCAACGACCCGCACAACGGTGCTCGTGGAAGAGGGCATCAACGACTACTATCTCGTCGAAGTGTTTGGTGGCTGCCAGGACCTCGACTGGGCTCAGTCTCTGGCATTTACCCGCACAACCGGATCCTGCCTCACACGCGGTGACCGCCTTCTCGCATTCGATTCGGTATTCCCAAGCCGTTCCGATGCACGCTTCAGCAATCAGTGCACGATCAAATCGATCTATGAATGGGATAAGAACCAGTTGGGCGAAGACGGCGTCACGAAGATCGTCGAAGATGATGTCACAACCGAAGACGACACCGCTCCCGACGGCACCGAGACCTGATCCTTTTTACCAACGCCCAGAAGCCCGATTCCACCACCAAAGGACCTGGGCGGCGACGCTGTAGGCCGCACCTGAGAAGACGCGCAGTACAGGCAAATCACCAAGCTTGGCGAGCCTGGCCAAATCAGGAGATCGCCGCCAGATCGCAGACACTGCGGGCCAGCCCTTCACGAGTTCACCGCCAGGCAAGACGGCGTGGAGCTTTCGCCGAACATCGTCCAGCACAACGCCCCGATCTTCATAGCGATGGGGAACCTGCGACAGGTCGAGATAGACCACACCGTTCGGGCCTTTTGGCGTACGTTTGTCCATCCAGCAGACGCCTTCGCGGCACACTGGACAGACGCTGTTATAGAGCACGGTTAGCTCTGGCATGCCTCAGATGTGGGATTGAAAACGCGAAGATTGAGGCGGCGTGCTGACGCGGCCTACTCCACAGCTTTGGGAACCACGAAGAATCCATCGGCAGACTTGGGCGCGTTGGCCAATACGTCTTCAGCCTTGCTGCCATCGGTGACCACATCTTCGCGCTGGGGCAGCCGGGTTTCAACGACACTGGTCATCGGCTCTACGCCGTCAATATCCACCTCGTTGAGCTGATCGATCCAGTCGAGAATTCCGTTGAGCTCGCCAGCAAGCGGCTCGAGCCGATCGTAAGGCACCGCGATCCGGGCCAAACGCGCAACCTTTTTCACATCGTCCTTGGACACGCTCATGTAGCACCTCATCGCTTGACCAACCGGCTAACCCACAGCGCACCGGCTTGCAAGTCGTGCCCGCCCGGCCCTAAAGCAGGTCATGGCCATTTGCGATCTTACAGACTTACCGGTTGCCGGGCCGCTGCTTGGACTTGATCCAGGCGCGAAAACGATCGGTTTGGCAGGATGTGACGCCGGACGGCTCATCGCCAGCCCGGTCGAGACCCTCGCAAAGGGGCGAAAACTTGCGCCAGTTTTGGAATACTTGCTGTCGATCTATGACGAGCGCGGTGCGGTGGGGCTAGTCATCGGTCTGCCGTTGAACATGGATGGCAGCGAAGGTCCGCGCGTCCAATCGGCCAAAGCGCTGGCCCATAACATTCTGAAGGCGCGCGAGGTTCCAATTGCGTTTTTCGACGAACGGCTGTCTTCGGCCCAGGCGGAACGCGCGATGCTTGAAGCTGATCTTTCGCGTGCGCGACGCGCCGAGCTGATCGACGCATCGGCCGCCGCCGTCATCTTGCAGACCGCCATCGACCGGCTGGCGAATACTCAAGGCTAAGACAAGACGTCGGTAAGTCTCCCTTTCAACAAGGCCACCAGGTCTTCATCCATATAGCGAAACTCATCTGGCACATTGAGAACATGGAGTGTTTTGTCGCCCAGAGCTCCGGGCATACGCTCCTCAATCCAGTCAGCATGGCGCTGATCCATGACACAGATCATGTCGGCCCACGCAACCAGCTCAGCCGTCACCGCGCGTTCATCGCGGCGCGCCGTGCCCGCTGAACGGACCTGAAGCTCTGGCGTGTCAGCAAAAATATGCTCAGCCGTCAGGCTCCGCCTTTGGTTCATGGAGCAGATGAAAAGCACGCGAATTGGGTGTTTGGATTCCATGCCGGACTCTAACCCATTCATTCGCATACTTGCCCCGCCTTCCAACCTCCCCTAAACCGCGCCAAATCATCGGCGGCGAGCATGAGAAGCGCAGACGCGGCGTACACTTTTAAAGAGCCCCATCTTTTGGGCCTCATGGGGCTGAACCCGCTCCAGCTCACATCGATTCTAGATCTGGCAGACACCTATGCCGAGATGAGCCGAGCGAATAAGCGCCCCGAGCCTCACCTCAAAAACAAGACAGTCATCAACCTGTTTTTCGAAAACTCGACGCGCACCCTGTCGAGCTTTGAAATCGCCGCCCGGCGCCTTGGCGCCGATGTGGTGAATATGCCAGTTTCAGCCTCAAGCGTGAAAAAGGGCGAAACGCTAATCGACACGGCGATGACGCTGAACGCCATGAAGCCCGATGTCATCGTCATCCGCCATTCCGCGTCGGGCGGTGTAAAACTGCTCAGCCGCAAGGTCGATTGCGCCGTGATCAATGCCGGCGACGGGATGCACGAACACCCGACCCAGGGCCTGTTGGATACGCTGACCATCCGACGGGAAAAGGACCGCATTGAAGGGCTGAACGTTACGATATGCGGTGACATTGCCCATTCCCGCGTGGCGCGCTCCACCACCTATGCACTTCATCAACTCGGCGCCCGCGTGCGACTGGTTGGCCCGCGCACCCTGTTGCCGAAGGACGCATCTGATTGGGGAGCGGAAAGCGTCCATACAGATTTCGATGAGGCCCTGGCGGGCGCGGACGTTGTGATGATGCTGCGCCTTCAGCTGGAACGCATGGATGGCGCCTACCTGCCTTCGCGCAGGGAGTATTTCCGCTATTTTGGCCTGACGCGTGAACGCCTCGCTATTGCGTCGCCGGAGGCTCTTGTGATGCACCCGGGGCCGATGAACCGCGGCATCGAGATCGAAAGCGCCGTGGCCGATGGCAAAGGCTCTGTGATCACGCAACAAGTTGAAATGGGCGTGGCCGTGCGCATGGCTGTGCTCAACATGCTGGCCGGGAGCGGGGCGCCATGATCACCGCAATCCTAAACGCGCGGATTCTGGACCCCGCATCCAATACTGATGCCGAAGGCGGACTGATTATTGAGGATGGCAAGGTCGCGGCTTGGGGGACGGGCGTTCAAGCAGCCCCTTCCGGCGCGGATGATGTGATCGACGCCGTCGGGCTCTGCCTGGCGCCCGGACTGATCGATCTTCGGGTCAAAACCGGCGAGCCGGGCGAAGAACACCGTGAAACCCTGGCCACGGCCTCCCGCGCAGCGCTTTCTGGCGGCGTCACCCAATTTGTGGTCATGCCGGATACGCGACCGGTCATTGACGATGTGGCGCTGGTTCAGTTCATCGCCCGAAAAGGTGCAGAAGCCGGGGGAGCCCATATTCATGCCGCTGGCGCGCTGACGGTTGGTCTTGGCGGAACCGCCATGGCCGAGATTGGCCTGATGAAAGAGGCAGGCGCGGTCGTGTTCACCAATGGTGATGTGCCGGTCGCCGATCCTTCCATCATGAAGCGAGCGCTCGCCTATGCCGGCAGCCGCGGCGCCATTGTCGCCTCACGGCCAGACACACCAGCCCTGACAGGCAACGCGGTTATGGCCGCCAGCAGCTATGCCGCCCGACTCGGCCTGAAAGGCATGCCGGTCGAGAGCGAATGGATCGCAACGGCACGTGACCTGACACTGGCTGAAACCACGGACGTCCAGCTAATTGTGGATGGCGTCTCCACGGCCAGGACACTGGAGCTGATCACTGAAGCGAAAGCGCGCGGCGCCACTGTCGGCTGCACCGCGAACGCTTACAGCCTGTTTTTCAATGACCTCGATGTTGGCGACTATCTGACCTACTGCAAGGTCAATCCGCCCTTCCGCGTAGAGCCGGACAGGCAGGCCCTGATCACAGCACTGGCTGCCGGCGACATCGAAGCCATCGTTTCCGGCCATGACCCCCAACCGCCGGAATCAAAACGCTTGCCTTTCGGCGAAGCGAGTTTTGGTGCGGCGGGACTTGAGACCACGCTTTCGGCCGTGCTCAGCCTGGTCCATGATGGACCATTGGACCTGGTATCGGCCCTTCGTCCACTGACTTGCGGACCGGCAGACCTGCTTGGTCTTCAAGGCGGGCGCATCGCAAACGGCGCACCGGCAGATCTCATTCTCTTTGACCCAGACCGCCCATGGAAATGCGAGCGCGAGGACCTGATTTCCCGCTCAACAAACTCTCCTTTTGATGGGCGGTTGCTCCAAGGTCAGGTCTTGCGGACCATCGTTGGCGGGGCCACCCTCTTCCAACGAGATTGACAACGCCCGAGGCCCCCATGGACGTCACCACCGCAATAGACACGCGCATTTCCGTGCGCGCGTTCAAGGACACGCCGCTGCCTCGCGAAGAGGTTGAAGACTGGCTGACCACCGGCCAGCGCTCACCCTCGGGCGGCAATGTTCAGCCTTGGCGGACCCTGGTTCTGACTGGTGATGCGAAGGCCGCCGTTTCGAACCTCGCTGGCGAAATTTTGATGACCAATCCCAAGGGCGAAGCCACTGACAGGCCGGTGTATCCCCCAAACCTCTGGGAGCCCTACAATGGTCGCCGCCGACGCGTGGGCGAGATGATGTACGAAACCCTCGGCATTCCTCGCGAAGACAGGCCAGCCCGCCTTGCTTGGTTTGCCAACAATTTCAACTTTTTCGGCGCGCCACTTGCCCTGTTCTTCGTCATCGATGAACGGATGGGCCACGGTCAATGGGCGCATATGGGCATGTATATGCAAACACTGGCTTTGCTGGCGGTAGAGCGCGGCTGGGGCACCTGCATGCAGGAGTGCTGGGGCGTTGTGCGCCCGTCATTGAAGACGCATTTCGGCCTTTCACAGGAAGAAATGGTCTATTGCGGCATGTCGGTAGGCATTCCCGATCCTGATCACCCTGTGAACACACTGCGCGCGGAACGTGCCGACTTGAAAGATGTGGCTGAGTTCTACGGGTTTTAACGCATTATCGCCCTGCTGAGGCCCAGGTCGTCGCTTAATTCAGATTCCATGACCACACGCCGCACTGTTCTTTCTGGTCTTGTCGCCCTGCCCCTGGCCACGCCGCAACTGGCCAGCGTCGACTTGCGCTCACCAGCTCACAGGTTGATCGATGCAGCGCGTCAGCAGATTGGCGTCACCACGCAATATGATCCTGCCTATGTCGGTCTCGACTATCCGGGCGGGGATGTTCCGATTGGCCGAGGCGTCTGCACGGACGTCGTGATCCGGGCGCTTCGGCGTGCCTTCGAATTCGACCTCCAAAAGGCAATCCACGAAGACATGTCGGCGGCCTTCGACGCTTATCCAGGCATCTGGGGACTGTCGCGGCCGGACCGCAACATTGACCATCGCCGCGTTCCCAATCTCGAGACTTTTTTCCGCCGAATGGACACTGAACGTGACCTGACCGACGCCCAACCGGGCGATCTGCTCACCTGCCGTGTGCCGCGCAACCTGCCTCACATTGCAGTTGTTTCAAACCGCCGGGCCCGCGACGGCACCTGGGCTGCCATCCACAATATTGGACGCGGCACGCAAGAAACGGCGCTGATTGGCCGGTTCGAAGCTGAGCGCCTGTTCCGGTTCATTCCAGCACAAATCTAATCTGATATTTACATGCAACATTTTTGTTGCATATTAAGCCATGGGCTTACCACTCGACCCCCAGCTGAGTTCTGTTTTTCGCGCACTTGCCGATGACACACGCCTGTTGATTCTGGACGAGTTGAGAAAGCGAAACGACCAAAGCTTGTTTGAGATCTGCTCACGCATGGTGAGCGAGCACGACATAACTTTGTCTCGTCAAGCATTCACCCGGCACCTTAATGCCCTCGAAAATGCTGGATTGATCGCGACGGTCTGGAAAGGCCGAACCAAAGTTCATTCCCTCACCACGGACGCACTCGGCACCCTCGTTGCGCCCTGGATCAGACCTTTTTTCAACGGAGACCCGCCATGAAAATGTACATCAAAAGCGTCATGGTTGACGATCAGGACAAGGCGCTTGCCTTCTACACCGAAAAACTCGGCTTTGTTGTGAAACACGAAATTGCAATGGGCGAGCACAAATGGCTGACCGTGGTATCACCGGAAGAGCCCGACGGCGTTGAGCTGGGAATAGAGCCCAATGCGCACCCCGCCGCCAAATCCTTCCAGCAAGCACTGATGGCAGATGGCATTCCATGGACAGCGTTCACCGTCGACGACATCGCCGCCGAAGTCGCACGTCTGGAAGCCGCAGGCGTTGAGATCACCCAACCGCCAATGAATATTGGCGCCGCCACCATGGCTGTTTTTGACGATACATGCGGCAATCTGATCCAGCTATTGGAGATGCACGGCTAGCGGGCTCGAAGAAGCCTGGCGCGATTAGTATGCGGTTTCTAATTTTATCTCTTAAAAATGGCCCATAGCCAAATTCAGGAGAGCAAAATGGCCAAGAACAAAAAGCAGAAACCCCTCCGGGAAAAAGCACGCAAAACCGGCCGCGCCCTCGAAAGCAGCGCTGTTGAAGTATCACGCAAGATCTGGCTCGCCGGCATCGGCGCCTATGGTATGGCTTATGACGTGGCACGCTCCGGCGCCACGGCCGTGAACGACCAATCGGCAGATATGTTCGACGACCTCGTCAAGCGCGGCGGCGAACTGGAAACCGAAGTTCTCGCCAGCATCGGCGACAATACAGCGGTAAATGCGGCCTCACGCCAGGTTCAGAAAGTGGTTGGCACGTCTCAAAAGCTTCAGGAAACCGTCCGTGATCGCTTCGACGCCCGTATGGAGCGCATGCGTAGCCTGCTCGGCGTCAGCCGCCCAGGTTCGACAGCCGACAATCTGGCCCGCCGCCTCGAACAGTTGGAAGACGAAGTGGCCGCGGTAACAAAGGGCACGGTCTCCAAAGCTGACAAGATGCTGAAGAAGCGTCTCGCACGCCTGTCTGACGAGATCGACCTTTATGTCGGCGATGTCGAGCCGGACGACGCGCCGAAGAAGCCCAAGAAAGTGGCCAAACCTAAAGCTGCGAAGAAGACTAAAGCCAAAGCGACCAAAGCTGAAAAAGTCGTGGAACCTGTTGAAGTGGTTGATACGGTGGAAGACGACCTGACCCTGATCAACGGTCTGGGCCCGGCCATGGTTGTGAAGCTGGCTGAAGAAGGCATCACCAGTTTTGCCCAACTGGCGGTGTTGAAAAAAGCCGAAGCGGTTGCGCTGGACAAGAAGATCGTCGCGCGCGGTCGAATGATCCGCAACGAATGGGTCAAGCAGGCCAAGAAACTGGCGACAGCTTAGTCATACGATCGCGCGGGCATTTGCTTGAACGTAAGTGCCCGCGCACCTTACCCCAGCACCCGGTCGTACCGGTTTAACATGGCCTGGTGGACCGCCTGATTTTCACCGGGCAGATATGGCGCCACAGTCATCAAGGTGCGCAGCACTGTCTTGTGGATCAATTCGGCCGGTGGCGTGTGCCTGGCGTGCACAACGTCTTCCTCGAGCCAGAAGGTAAGTGTGGAGACCACCTGATCGAGAAGCACCGATTTCACACGTGGGCTTCGCGCGAAGAGCCCTTTATCGCCAAACACCTCGAGCGAAGCTTCAAGCGTGGCGCGGAGACGACCATTCAGAGCACTCAACCGGTTTGAAAGAGTCGGATAACGCTCTGTCAGGAGGCCGAGACTTCGATAGAAAAACCGGAAATCATGGATTTCTTCGAGCAGAATGTAGAGGAAGACCCAATGATCTTCGAGGGAGTCCAAACGCCCGTCCGCGCCCTGCAGGATCACGTCCATCTCGGCTTCGAACCCATCGAAAAGGGTCAGGATCAGCGCATCTTTCCCCTTGAAATGATAGTACAAATTCCCGGGACTGATCTCCAGAACGTTCGCCACATCAAGGGCGGTAACATTGGCTTCGCCTTCGGAATTGAACAGATCCAAACTAGCGGCAAGTATTCGGTCGCGGGTTTTCATTTCAGCCTGCATAGCGCGAACTGATGAGCATCTCGATAAAAAATAGCGCAAGTTCTCACGCTAGTGTGTTGAATTACTTTAGGGTTCATGCGGTAAATACATATCCACGATCAAAAAGAACCGCACATTCAGTGCCCAAGTGGATGGGAGGACAGTATGGATCCGAAAGATGAAATCGCCGCAAATGCGGCCGAAAGTACAAACGCGCTCAACCCGATGCTGGGCGGGATCAACCGCCAGGAACTCCTCGGCGCGGTTGCCATGATGTTGCGCTCAACCATGACCAACCCCGTCACAACCATCAAATATGCCGGCAAGGCAACCCGTGAGAATGCCGCAATCCTGCTGGGGCGCTCAGAGATTGAGCCAGACCGCAAGGACCGCCGCTTCCGCGACCCGGCATGGCTGCACAACCCGTTCTACAAACGCGGTATGCAGGCCTATCTGGCCACGCAAAGACACTTGCAGGATTGGGTCGGCGACCTCAAACTCTCCCAGTTGGAGCATGCCCGCGCCAAATTCGTGATGAACATGATCACCGACGCATTGGCCCCCACCAATACGCTGGTAGGCAACCCCAGCGCCTTGAAGCGCGTCGTGGATTCCGGCGGATTATCCTTGTTGAAAGGTTTGAAGAACGCCTACGCTGATGTCACCAAGAATGGCGGAATGCCATCTCAGGTCGACACAAAGCCGTTCAAATTGGGTGAGAATCTCGCGGTTTCCGACGGCAAAGTGGTCTGGAAAGACGAGGTGCTGGAACTCATCCAATACCAGCCGCTTACCGACGAGGTTTACGAGCATCCGTACCTGGTGATCCCGCCACAGATCAACAAATTCTACGCGGTGGATCTGACGCCGATGACGAGCATGGTGCAGTTCCTTCTCGCCCACCAACAGCAGACCTTCACCATTTCCTGGCGTAACCCGACCAAGAAGCAGGCCCACTGGGGCCTCGAGACCTATGTGGACTCCCTCTACAAGGCCACGGAAGTCATGCGCCGGATCACCGGCTCGAAGAAGATCAACATATCGGGCGCTTGCTCGGGTGGGATCACGACAGCAACGTTCGCCAGCCTGCTCGCCGCAGCCGGTGACGACCGCCTGAACTCACTCACCTTCATGGTTTGCGTGCTCAATCCACGCCAGGATGATAGCGAGATTGGTGAGATCGCCTCAGAGGGCAGCCTGGAGATCGCTCGCCGCATGTCACGCCGAAAAGGCGTGCTGAAAGGCGATGACCTGGCGCGTATGTTTGCCTGGATGCGCCCGAACGACCTCGTCTGGAACTATGTGGTCAACAACTATCTGATGGGTGATGATCCACCGCCTTATGACGTCCTCTACTGGAACAACGACACAACCAATCTTCCAGCACAGCTCCATTCCGATTATCTCGACATGGCGCTGGAACAGCCTTTCGACAATCCGGGCGAAGTGGAGATCGCAGGCCACTATGCCGATCTGTCGAACGTTACCTGCGATGCCTTCGTCGTGGCTGGCCTCACCGATCACATCACGCCCTGGAAAGCCTGTTACCGCACGCCCGCATTGCTGGGATCGAAGAATATAGAGTTTGTGCTGTCCGGCAGCGGCCATATCCAGTCGTTGATCAACCCACCTGGAAATCCGAAGGCAAAATACTTCATCAATCCTGACCTCAACCTGGATCCCGATGATTGGGCCGCGGGCGCCGAAGAGGTGAAAGCCTCCTGGTGGCCGATGTGGGCCGAGTGGATCAAGGCGCGTGCCGGACGCATGAAAGCTGCGCCAAAGGCGTGTGGCAGCAAAGAATTTGAACCCCTCTACAATGCACCCGGCGAGTATGTGCTGGAATCTTCCTGAAAGCTGGAAGAGTTGATTTAAAGGACGACCGCGATGTCTGCTTCACTACCTGACCGCATGCCCGAATTCTCGATCCGCGAGGTTGGGCCTGTGCGCTTGCGGGTCGCGCATTGGCCAAGACCGGCAAATTCTCCACACCTGCCGCTGCTGTTCTTCAACGGCATCGGCGCTAACATCGAGCTGGCACTAAGACTGGGCGACATGTTTCCCGAGCGCGAGATCATCACCTTTGATGTTCCTGGCGTGGGCGAGAGTGAGCCTACCCGCTGGCCATATCGACCCTGGGTGTTAGCCCGCTGGACCCGGCAACTCCTCGACCAGTACGGCATCGATGAAGTGGACGTGATGGGCGTGTCCTGGGGCGGCGCCATGGCCCAACAATATGCGTTCCAGTATCGCAACCGCGTTGGGAAACTGATCCTTTGCGCCACTACGGCGGGCATGACCATGGTGCCGGGGCGACCCGCCGCAATGCTGAAAATGGCCGACGCCAGGCGTTACATTGACCCAGACTACATGCGGGACAATTTCGCGACGCTTTATGGCGACCTCGCCGAAGGGAACGCCGGAGCACATATGGATAATCTCATGCCGCCAGACCCTAAGGGCTATGCATTCCAGATTATGGCGTTTGTCGGTTGGTCCAGTTTGCCGTTTATCCGATTGCTCAAGATGCCGTCCCTGGTGGTGATGGGCGCCAATGATGCGATCGTTCCGGTGGTCAACGGTCACATCTTGAATACAGCGCTGCCAAACAGCCGGCTCCATGTCATGGACGATGCTGGCCATCTGTTCATTGTCACCCGGATGAACGAAACGCGCCGGGTGATATCCGGTTTCCTGCATGAAGACCTCGCAGCAGAAGCGGCTTGATCATCCAACAATTCCAGACGTGCCGGTCATCCTTACATATGACGTCACGCCCTCCCAAACGCAGTCCTTAGAATCCACCGCCCGTTTTGAAACCGCCACGCCTTGAGCGGCCGGACGGAATTCGAGGCTTGGGAAAGCTTGTCTGGCGACCACGGGGAAGTCCGCCACCCAGATTCCAGGGAGAGCCTCCGCGGCGTGAAGAGCTGCGTCCCATTTCTTTCAGGATCTCCATACCGATACCCACCGCAACATCCGGCAAGCCCAGCGTGCCAGCTCGGCGCGATCCGCCAAACCTGGGATCGGTTCGGGGTTTCACCCGTTTCATGGACCGCGAAAGACTGCGCACTCCATCGCGCGCACTGATCCGCCGCGACAGCAGCCGCGCAAACACCTCGTCCAGCGCCGCCGTCTTGAACAACGCATAGGGGCTGTCCAGCCTGCCCGCCTTGAAAGCGCGTCGAAGGTCTTCCAGCGTTGCAAGGTCTTCTCGTCGGTCGGTCGGCAAATCTGTGGTCTGGCCAAAGCGCAGTTCCATCGCCATCTCGTCTTTGCGCAAGGAGACAAGACGATCAACCAAGCCATCATCAGCTGGCGTGACGGTCTGGCTCGCAAGGAACCGAAGGTCAGGGAAAGCGAGCTGTTTCAATGCGCCAGCGAGCTTTTCCCGCGCTTCATGGGCAGGCCCACTTTCACCGCGCTCGGCAGATTGGCGGCGCGCCGCAATCTCCAGATGCCGCGCTTCCGCAGCGGAGATGTCAGAATCAATAGCGTCTAGCTTGGCTCGGGCCGCATCCGCCTCGGCCTGCAACGTGTCAGCGCCTGCATGGCTCAACGCGCCAGCTTCGAACTGTTCCAGATCGCTGCGCGCATCGGTTTCCTTGGCGTCCATGGCGTCGACATGATCGTCCAGCCAATCGGGCAACTCGACCAGACGCTCATAATTACGGTAAGACTTTTCATAGTTGCAAAGTGTGGCGACCCAACCATCAAAGAACCGAGCTAGCGAGCCGGCTTTGTAATCGGGGGTCTTATAGCGCCGCTTCCAGAGGTACATGAACAAGGGGTCGGCGCGAAACGGTTCGCCTTTCTCATCCATGTCTTCCCGGGCGGTATTCAGCTTCGCGCGGGCGTGCTCGGTAATACTTTCAGCGTCTTCCAGGGCATCAATAAGCGCTAGATAGTCGATGTCTTTCTCAAGCGCCGTTTCAACTTCGGCCACCCTGTCTTCATATGCTGTCACGGAAATGTCGAGCGATGTGGCCGCCGCGTCTCGCCGTCGTTCCAACTCCTCGATCTTACCGGCTTCCTTGTCGAGTTCCGTCAGCAGATCCTTCAGATAGTCATCATGCGATGCCAACAGATCGCCTACCTCGCGGTCGATCTTGGCGAGCGCCTCGGCTTCAGGGCCTGTATCGGCTTCCTCGATCTGAACATTCGCAAGCTCATTGTAAGTTGAGGCTTGCTGGCGCCGCGTTTCTGCGAGTTCACGGTCCAGGCTTTCAGCCGCTTCAATCGCATCTGAGACCGCATCGCGGGCATCACCAATGACGCGGTCCATTCGGCGCAGGGCCTCTCGCCCGTCGATCTGTCCTCGGCCCATCACTACCACTCCGTGATCGCGCCGCCAGGCGTCGACACACTGTACAAAGGCGACAGACGACCGGCCGGTTTCTCACCGATAATCGCGTCCTGTATGATCTGGTCATCGGCTTTGTCGGCAGATATCCGCTCAAACACAGTCCGTGACACGCGTTGGCCCCAGATATTTACGCGCTTCGATGTCTGGGTTTCTTCATCAGTTATCGTCACGTCGAGTGCACGGCCCGTGGCATCAATCGCTTCCACGATCAGATAGTGGTTTCGCCCGCCGGGAACATCATCGGGGACTCGAAAGACGCCGGAGAACTCATCGGGGCGCGACACCACACGCACCTGATATGTTGCCTCAATATCCTGGCGCAGTTCCGTCAGGCGTTGGATACCGGCCTTTGCGGCTTCGCGATCCTCGTCGGCCAAAGCAAGGTTCACGTCCCGCTCCAGCGCGGCGATTTGGGCCAGCGCCTGGTCGTCTCCGTCGACGGCATTGTTGGCCGCAACGATGGCGGCCTCCAGACTGTTCGGCAAGATCTCATTGAGTTCGCGTACGATCTGGCGCTCTTGCGCCGCGCGCGGCATTGCAACGCCGAACTGGTAGGTTCCAAGCCCAGCAACACCGACGGCGGCAGCAACAGCAGCGGGTTTCCACCACCGGTCCCGTGTCACGTAAATGATGGCGAGCCGACGGAAAAAGCCGCGCTTGGCGGGTGTGTGCTCGTAGCGTTTATCGGCCATGGCACGAACGCCGTCGCGGATCACACTTTCAGGCACCTCCATGCCTTGGGCGGCATAGATGTCCTTCAGACGATCGACGAGTTCCTCTTCCCGCGCCTTGGTGTCGATCTCACGCAGGAAAATCTGATCGCGATGCCGAAGCGTGTCGACCACATCCATCGCCACCAGCACCTCATCGAGGGACTGCGTCTTGGATGGGGTTTCAGGCTGATCCATCACGAGCCACCGTCATCCTGCGGCTTGACCGCAGGAACCATCTCGAGGCGGAGCTGTCGAAGCAGTTCTGGAGATTTGAGCAACCCGTTCAACACGATCATTCACACTTTCGTTGTCCGGCAACGTTCCGAGTTGGGTCCCGCGGTCAAGCCGCGGGATGACGGAAGCAAAAAAGCGCCGCCGCACACCCTACGACTTCGGTAACAGTGCCGCTGCTACGCCTTGCTCAACCAGAGCAGTCATGCGGCGTTTACCGTCTTCCACAGCCTCGCGGATTTCTTCGCTGTTCTTGGTGGCGAGCGTGCGCATTTCAGCAATGATGTTCTGGCTGCGCTCCTGATAATTCACGACCGCATCGACGAGCACTTTCACCGAAGCGGCTGAAACCGTTGGACCATAGCCGGCCCGGGTGGCCGCTTCCTGCACTTCGTCGCCAATCTCGGCGAGCACTTCGAGGGACTTGTTCACCCCCTCTTTCATGGCGTTCAACGTCTCGGTGCTTTCGTGCAGACCGTGCAGGCCGGTGAAAGACGCGGTCAGCGCCGTCAGCACGATTTCATTGGTGCCGAAGAAGGATACGGACTGGGCATAGATCCGCTCCTTGGCGTTGGTGGTCTGCACCAGGCGCGCCATGATCACTTCGGATGTGTTGTAGCCGATGGTGATGTTGTCAGACAGGTCTTTGGCAACCTGGTAGCGCTTTTCTTCCTGCTGAAGGGCGCGGAGTTTTTCGTCGCGGAACAGTTCCAGCCTTGCGCGCTCAGCTGGGTCCTCACCGATATAGCCCGCAACTTTGGCAACGGCGGCATTCACTTCCGCGCGAGCGCCTTCCAACTCGTCAATGCCAAGATCAAGCACTTCCAGCGCCAGGACCTCGGACTGTTTCAACGCGCCGCGGAAATCGAGATAGGCTTCCAAGATCGCCTGCTCTCGTTCGATCTGATTATTGGTCTCGTCCTGGACCTCAAGATAGAGATCCTTGATCTTCCCGAACCGGCTGGCGATGTCGCCACGGGTCATTTTCATCCACGTGTTGGAGAGCCGCTCCATGGTAGAAATCTTGCCGTCTTTGTACTGGTCGACGAGCGATTTGGCGTCGTTTCGGATTGAGGTGAAAGCGTCGGTGATACCTTCATAACGTTCGCCGACCGTGATTCCCGCCACCTGTTCACGCACAACGTCATTGAAACGGGACATTTCATCAAGCGTTCGGGCAATTGTTGCAACCTTGACCTCGTCCAGGTCGCTAATCTGCTCGAGCAGCGCCACGATAGGTTCTGGCGCTTTCTTCGCGCGTTTGGGCGCAAGCCCCATTTCACGCAGACCGCCCAGCGCGCGATCCAGATATTGAAGTGCGCTCGGGCTGCTTTCCACCACTTCGGTCGCCATTGCCGGTCTCCCTCGTCAAACCGCTTGAATCTACAGGTCTTATGAAGACCAGCCCCCTAAACCACAAGGGACTTCGTGCGGTTCGCGAGTGACTAGCTGGCCGCCTCGATCTCGCGTTCCAACTCAGCCAGGAAGCCATACACCCGCTGGGAATTGGCACCGAGATCGGAAATACCGACCCGAGAGATCGACCGCATGTCCACTTCGGTCTGACCCGCCTCATTGGCAAGAACGCGCAGGGCGAAATCGTCGCGAAATCCGAACCAAGGCGTGAACGCCCAGCCTTCGATACGGCCCTTGCCGTGATTGGCACCAGCAATGTTCCAGCCGCGCTCACGCACCATTTCAAGTGCGATATCAAAGACCTGGGTCTGATCCATGTCAGTTACCAGCGTGTTCAACGGTGGATAGGGTTTCTGGTCCCGGTCTTCGCCACGCAGAGCCGGATCCATCTCATTGCTGGTCTGGATGTCTGCCACCAGGCGCCCATGGAAACCGGGCCACCGCGCCTGATCTTCCGTCGACAGGGACAGGGTTGGATTGTCCTCTACCGCGTTGATACCGCAGCGCGCTTCCTCGGCTGGATCAACGGCCTGATCGCCACTGGTGTCGCACTGATCGACAAACCGTTTTTCCAAGAGGTTTTCGGAGAATGGCACCTGATCTGCCCAATCGGTTGAGGCCTGGTGGATAGGGGGCAATCCAGCGGCCGTAGCCGCCATGCCAAAGAGCCGCCCAGCAATAAGGCCCGAAACAAACAATGCGCCGAGCGCCAGCATCACTGTGCGGGTCCGCGGGCTCCAGATCAGCCCCACAATGAGCGCGGCAACAGACAGCAAGATCGACAAGATCGCGATGATTGGGCCCCAGGCGAAATACATCGTCCCGAGACCGAACTGCCAGCTCCATATCCCATACTTGGTGCCGAGCGCCGCCGCTATGAACCAACCGACCGTGAATAGAGCAAAGCCCAGCGCGAAAAATCCGAAACGGACGCGGTTCTTATCCTGCGCAACTTCTGACATGGCGTGCCTCCTTCGACCCATTCCCTCAAGCCTTTAGCCTTGCAGGACACAAGTCGCCAGCTACGAATTTTCCGCAATATCCAGGTGCGCTATCATTGAGAGCGTTTCACACGGCTCAAGCACCGCCATTTCAGGTGCATGGGGAAGGTTCAGTGCATTGGGCACATGGGTCAGCGGCTCGGCGCAGATAAAGTCGGCGCCCGGCGGATGGTACACGGTCAGGAACTGCGCGAGCGGCTGTGACCTCAACTCCACACCGGGACGGCCATGGTCGTACGAAAGCCGAGCCCACCGTCCCGGCCAATCGTAGCAATGGTCGATATCCAACGATTCAGCGGGTCGGCCTCGGCCAAGGTCCTGCTCCGCTGAGGGCGGCTGCGGATGCGTGTCGGGCGCGCCGGCCCAGATACTAGCGGTGCCTGCAGACAGGGTTGCCCCTTGCGCCGGAAAAAACGGGTGCCAGCCAAGCCCCGCGGGCATTGCGGTTTCGCCGGTGTTCGTCAGTGACATCGTCAGTGACAGGCACGGACCGTCAGCCTCGAACATCTGTTTGGCCAGGAACGGCCAAGGCCACCAACCGATATCGTTGAACATGGACAGGCTCAGCCCGTCAGCTGTCACTTCTGCACCCCAGATTGATGTCCAGCCCGTCCCGTGGATGGCATGGGGCTCAGGGAGAAAGTTGGGCGCCAGATGAACCGTGTGGCCCCGCCACTGAAATGTCCCCTGCTCGATCCTCCCGCAGAACGGCACCAAGGGGTAAGCGGCCGTTTGCGTGACGTGGTCGCTCGACCGGGCGTCCCTCAGGATATCAACGCCGCGATACCGGCACGCGACCAATGCTCCGCCCAGTGCGGGCCGGGCGACCAGTTCCCAGTCGCCCAGATGTGCTGTCGTATCGCCAGACAAAGCCCAGCCCTAGGCCGTTGGCAGGGTGTAGTCTGCAAACATCTTGCGCAGCGCCATCTTGTTGATCTTGCCCGTGGCACCGAGGGGTATTTCTTCTACGAACTGAACATCATCGGGGGTCCACCATTTCGCGATCTTGCCCGTCAGACTGGCCAGGACCTCGTCCTTGGTCGGCGATTCCCCTGGCGCAGGCTGGATGATCAGGAGCGGACGCTCATCCCACTTCGGGTGATAGATGCCGATCGCAGCAGCGTTCGCCACTTTCTCGTGGCCGACGGCAATGTTCTCGATATCGATTGAGGAAATCCACTCGCCGCCAGATTTGATCACATCCTTGGCTCGGTCGGTGATCTGCATAGTGCCATAGGCGTCGATATTGGCGACATCGCCAGTATCGAAGAAGCCATTCTCGTCGAGCACATTGCCACCATCGCCCTTGAAATAGCCCGCCGCAATCGCCGCGCCGCGCACCATGAGGCGTCCTGCTTTCTCGCCATCATGGGGCAGATCATTGCCTTCATCATCGACGATTTTCAGCTCGACCCCAAACGGCGTGCGACCTTGCTTCAGCTTCTGCGCCATTCGCGTATCGATATCTGCGTCGCTCAAGTGCGGTGGAAGCGTACCCAAGGTTCCCAGAGGGCTGGTCTCTGTCATGCCCCAGGCGTGCACCACATCGACTTCATACTCTGTTTCGAACGCCCGCAGGATGTTCTCCGGGATGGCCGAACCGCCGATCACCACTTTCTTCAGATGCGGCAGCTTCAGGTCATTGCTCTGGAGATATTGCAACAGACCGAGCCAGACCGTCGGCACAGCCGCGGTGATTGTCACCTTTTCGGTATCCAACAGTTCATAGATCGAGGCCCCGTCCATTTGCGCGCCGGGCATCACCATGTTCGCGCCGGTGCCCGGACAGCCAAACGCCAGCCCCCAGGCATTGGCGTGGAACATCGGCACGACCGGCAACACGACGTCATCCGCGCCCATGCCCATGGCGTCTTTCTGCATGGTGATCAGTGTGTGCAATACGTTGCTGCGATGGCTGTAGAGAACGCCTTTCGGATTGCCCGTTGTGCCGGACGTATAGCAGAGCCCACACGCGGTGTTCTCGTCAAAATCGCCCCATGTGCACGTCGTCGAGTGCCCGTCGATCCAAAGGTCATAGGCCTCTGCGCCAAGGCTATTTTCCGGCATGTCGTCTGGGCCGGCAATGATGATGAATTTCTGCACCGTCGGGATGGCATCTTTGATCGCCTCTACAATGGGCAGGAAGGTTATGTCGAAGATGAGAACCTTGTCTTCTGCATGGTTGATGATCCAGGCAATCTGTTCGGGGTGAAGACGTGGGTTTAGCGTGTGCAAAACTGCGCCGATGCCCATGGCACCATACCAGCTCTCCATATGGCGCTCTGAATTCCAGCCCAGCGTGGCAACTCGGTCGCCCAGGCCGATTCCAGCATCTTTCAGAGCATTTGAAACCTGTTTTGAATGGTCGAACACATCTGCATAGGTGGTTCGAACAATTTGGCCGCCGACGCGGCGCGTGATGATCTCACGGGTCGGGTTGATGCGGCGCGCATGGTCGAGAACTTTGTCTACCGTCAGCGGCCAATCCTGCATGATGCCTTGCATATGTGTTCCTCCAGAAGGAGCGCGTTCTCCGCGCGCTATGAAATTGTTGTAGTTGTGTGTTTAGGTTAGGCAATGCAACTCGGCAAGGAACGGGACAAACCCCATGCGATTTACAGGTTTCATTGCTATTTCGACACTGATACTTGCTGGATGTGGCGGCGGCGACACGCCCAGCAACAGCGCTGCAAAAAACCCGGCCGCAAGTTCGACAATCGTTTCAAATCCCAGCCTGCCGCAAGACCGAGCACGCGCTTTGCCGCTCCAGGATTATTTCGACTGCCTTCGCGAGGAAGGTGGCGTTGTGCTGGCCGCCCATCGTGGTGGACCGGTGCCGGGCTATCCGGAAAACGCCCTGGAAACACTTCAATTCAACTTCGATGCGGGTATTGTCGTCTCCGAAATCGATATCGCCGAAAGCCGCGACGGCGTGCTTTTCCTGATGCATGATCGCACACTCGGCCGCACGACTACGGCTGGCGGCCCCGTTGTCGACACAGACTGGGACGCAATTGCAAGGACGCGTCTCGTCGACAATGGCGGCACAGAAACGCGCTTCCACCCGCCCAAACTCACCGATGTTTTGCTTTGGGCTGTTGAGACCGGCGCAATCGTCGAGCTTGATCGCAAATCGTCCACCAGCTTTCGCAATATCGTTTCAGCCGTGCGCGCGGCCGGGGCGGTAAACAACGCCATCCTCATCTCTTACAACGACAATGATGCCGGCGAGATTGCTCGATTGGCGCCAGACATGATGCTTACCGCCTCAGCGCGCGGGTCGAGAGACATAGCGCGGCTTGAGGACATCGGCGTCGACCCGGAGAATCTGATCGCATGGCTCGGCACCAATGAGCCCGATGCCGCGGCGGCCAGGCGTGTGCTGGAGGAAGGTGTTGAGCCGGCCTTTGGAACGCTGGGACGCTCTGGTGAACGATTGGATGATCTTTGGCTCGCCGATGGCGACGCGTCTGAGTTTCAGGACCTGATCGATGATGGTCATGTGCTGATCGCCACAGACCGCCCACTGGAGATCGCGCCGCAAATTTCTGCAGACGAGTTGGCGACGACTGTTTGTTGGCGCTGACACTGTTTTGAAACCCACAGTTTCACCTATACTTGCGACAGAAAATGCAGTGCGCCTGGAGACGAATGACCAGTGTTACAAAGTAACATAAGGGTCTAATACTGTTGAAGTTATTGCTGCAACAGCAATTCTCTGCACTATGCGCAAAACTCAGAACAACTCACCCCGAAGGCTGGGAGGGAGAGGCATGAAACATTGGATTGGCGCGCTGATGACGGGCGCTCTGTTTGCCTTGGCGGGATGTCAGGACGCTGGCGGCAGCGAAGACGCTGCTTCTGGCGATGATGACGACCGGATCACCATCAACAAAGACCCCTACCCGTCCACCTATGAGGCGATCTCGTTCAATCCCGTCCTCATCACCAATGCGATCATTTTGGATGGCGAAGGTGGATTTATAGAGAATGGCTCCGTGCTCATGCAGGGCGGCGACATCACAGCCTTTGGCGCTGACATTGATATCCCGGATGACGACAAGCTAATCACCATAGATGCGGCTGGCAAATGGGTCACACCCGGCATCATCGACAACCACTCCCACCTTGGCGTCTATCCTAGCCCATCGGTGAGTGCCCACAATGACGGCAACGAGATTTCCGCGCCTGTCACGGCGGAAGTCTGGTCTGAACATGGCATCTGGCCCCAGGATCCCGGTTTCACCCGCGCGCTCGCGGGGGGTGTTACAAGCATGCAGATACTTCCCGGCTCGGCCAATCTGTTTGGCGGACGCGGTGTCGTCCTGAAGAATGTGCCTGGCCGAAGCGTCCAGGACATGAAGTTTCCAGGGGCGCCCTACACTCTAAAAATGGCCTGCGGTGAGAATCCGAAACGCGTGTACGGATACGGCGGCGGGCGTTTCCCTGGCGGCGCGCCATACTCCCGTATGGGCAATCTGGCGGGCTATCGCACCGCGTGGGCTGAGGCGGTCGAATACAAGCGCAAGCTTGATGACTATCTTGAGGATGGCGGTGATCCACCAGCACGTAACCTAGAATTGGAGACACTCGTTGGCGTTCTCGAAGGCGACATCCTGGTGCACATGCACTGCTACCGCGCCGATGAGATGGTCCAGATTCTCGATCTCGCCGACGAGTTCGGCTATGAGGTCACCTCATTTCACCACGCCGTAGAGAGCTACAAGATCGCCGACCGGCTGGCTGAAGCGGGCGTGTGTTCGTCCATGTGGGCCGACTGGTGGGGCTTCAAAATGGAAGCCTATGACGGCGTGCGAGAAAACATTCCCATGGTCCATGACGCAGGTGCCTGCGCCATCGTCCATTCCGACAGCGATATCGGCATCCAGCGCCTCAACCAGGAAGCCGCCAAGGCCCTGTCCGATGGCCGGCGGGCAGGCCTGGAGATTTCCAAGGCTGATGCCTGGCAATGGCTGTCGCTGAACCCGGCAAAGTCCCTTGGCGTGGATGAGCAAACCGGCTCAATTGCGCCCGGCAAGGATGGAGATGTGGTGATCTGGTCAGCTGACCCGTTCAGCGTTTATGCCCAGGCCGAACAGGTCTTTGTCGATGGCGCGCTCGTCTTTGACCGAAACGATCCGGCCCGCCAGCCAGTGATGGATTTCGAACTCGGCCAACCCGGTGAAGGAGATGCCAAATGATCCGGTTCATTTTCCTCTTTTCCCTGGCCCTCTTCACGGCGGCAGGATCAGGTCTCGCCCAGACCTATGCGATCACGAATGCCAAGGCCTGGACGGGCACCGCCCGTGGCCTGATCGAAGGGGCCACGATCATCATTGTCGATGGTCGGATCGCGGAAGTACGCACCAATGACGCCGCCCTTCCTTCTGGCGCCACGGTGATCGATGCCGAAGGACAGTGGGTCACACCGGGGATTATCTCCCCGTTCTCTCGTGTCGGCCTTGTTGAAGTGAACGCTGAGTCCAGCACCAATGACATTGCAGCGGGGTCATCGTCATACTCTGTCGCGCTCAAAGCCGCTGACAGCTTCAATCCCAGGGCGTCGACCGTGCCCGTGACCCGATTGGACGGTGTCACGCGCCTGGTGGTGGCCCCAAATGCAGGCGACGATATCTTCGCCGGCCGAGGATTAACGGCCAACACGTCTGGCGCTCCTGGCAGCATCATGGATGATGATGCCTTTGTGTACATCCGCATGGGTGAAGGCGGCGCGGGCATTGCGGGTGGATCACGGTCTGCCGCCTGGGCCCGCCTGCGTGCAGCCTTGTCCGATGCGCGCAGCTTTCCAGCGCGGTATCTGGCCCACAATGAGGGCGATGCCCTGACCCGCGTGGACGCTCAGGCCTTCGGCGCGGCCTCGCGCGGTGACCAGATGATCATGGTTGAAGCCCACCGCGCCAGCGATATCCTCACGCTGATCGCGTTTTCCCAACGTGCACCTCAGTTGAATATCGTTCTGGTGGGCGCTGATGAAGGCTGGCTAGTGGCAGACGAACTCGCGGCTGCAAACATTCCTGTGATTGTGGATCCGTTCCAGAACCTGCCGGCCAGTTTCGAACAATTGGGCGCGACGTCTGAGAATGCGGCCCGGCTCATCGAAGCCGGTGTGATCACGGCGTTCAGTCATCTTGGTGACAACACACACCAATCCGGCCTTGTTTTGCAATCAGCTGGCAATGCTGTCGCCAATGGTGTGTCCCATGACGATGCGCTGGCGGCGATCACAATCGTTCCGGCCGTTATCTTCGGCATGGACGGCCTCGGCGCCCTGGAGCCTGACGCGATTGGCGATCTGGTGATCTGGGACGGTGACCCACTGGAAGTGATGAGCGCCCCAACGCAGGTGTTTATCGACGGCGCTCCACAATCCATGGAAAGCCGCCAAAGCCGTCTGCGTGACCGCTATCTTGGCATGGAGCCCGGCGACCTGCCCTACGCCTACAAGCGCGATCAGGAGTAAAATCTAACTCACGGTGACGGCGTCATAATCCAGCTGGACGCGGCCTGGGCCATGGCTGCGCCAGCGCACCGCTTCGCCTTGGTCGGTCACGGCGATACCGCGTTCAGCGACAAGGTCCGACAACACTTGCCGAAGAAATGCGGGGTCTGGAACGGTGGTGAACAAGACGCGGTTGTCCTCTCGGTAAAGCAGGGGAGCGGGCTCGCCAGTAATCTGATGATCGCCATGATCGAGCCAGACGCTGCCGGTGAAAGGTTGCTCTTTGTATTGACCTTGAACCACGACCGATTCTGGAAAGCTCTCGGAATGGGCAAACGTCACATTGATCAAGGCTTGCAGCGGACCCGGTGCCAGATTTTGGGGTAGCTGGAAATCCACGGTCTTGGAACCAGAGCGCGGTCCTAACACGGTCGGCGCGGTGCACGCCGAAAACGCGGCCAGAGCAGCCTCTGACACATGCATGAGACACGGAACCAACACGGCGTCATACCCCTCAAGCGGTTCGCCCGGCTGCTTCACATCCACATCGGCGCCCAAGCGACGTGCGGCGCCATACCAATCAAGAACCAGTTGCTGATAGGTCCATCCAGCCCCCTGGGGTTGGATCTCACTCATCCACTGGGTCTCATAGTCAAAGATCAGGGCCACTTTCAGCGCAGAAGGCCCAGTGCGTCGCCCCAGTTCGCCTATTTCGGCCTTCGACGCCTCTACCTCTTCAAACGCCGCAGCGGGAGCATCATCCCGACGAAGCAGTCCTGCATGCATCTGTTCCTGAGCAAATGGCGCCTGCCGCCAGCGGAAGTATGAGACGAGTTCCGCGCCATGGGCGGCTGCTTCCAGGGTCCACAGCTTCACCATGCCGGGCTTGGGCGCAGGATTATGATGGGCCCAGTTCACCGGGCCGGGCTGCTGCTCCATCACGGCGACACGTCCGCGACCGCAGGCGCGGTACAAATCATGGTGAAAGCCAGCGAAATCGGGATGACCCTGGCGCATGAACCTCACCTTATCCTCGTCGCGATACGGGCCGACATCCAGAAAACCCAGCGGATAGCTGTCCCAGGCTATGACATCCACGTCGAAGCCCAAGGCGAAATGGTCAAAATCGGTAAAATGGCCCATGGCATTGTGATAAATTGAACGCCCAGGGGAGAGCCGGCGAATAATGTCCACCTGCATCTTGTTGTAGGAGATCACCTGATCTGACGAAAAACGGTAGAAGTCCATCACATGGGCCGGGGTCGGCTCGGTGACAGTGAGATTTGGCAGGTCCACTTCATCAAAACTGCGATAGGTTTGAGACCAGAACACTGTTCCCCAAGCCGCATTCAGCGCCGCGATATCGCCATAGCGCTCAGCCAGCCAGCTGCGGAACGCATTCGCCGCCGCCGGCGAGTAACTGCGCACCGTGTCGTGACAGCCATATTCATTGTCGGTTTGCCACCCCTCGACCGCGTCATGTGTGCCATAGCGCTCCAGCAAAGCTTCGACGATCCGCGCACTTTCGCGGCGATAAGATGGTGATGAAAAGCAATAGTGGCGGCGAGAACCAAACCCGCGCGGCTTGCCATCACGCCCAAAAGGCAAAATGTCGGGATGCATTTCGATCAGCCATTTCGGCGGCGTGGCCGTCGGCGTTCCAAGGATCATAGTCAGACCAGCATCAGTCAGTATGCCGATCGCCTCATCATACCAGTCCCAGCGGAAAACACCTGGCTCAGGCTCGATGGCGGACCAGGCGAACTCCCCCAGCCGCACAACACTCAACCCCAGATCCGCCATGCGCGCAGCGTCGCGTTTCCAATAGGACCGATCCCATTGTTCCGGAAAATAACACACGCCGAGCCGCATGGGCGAGTCTCCCCTTTTGACCTTTTGCGCCGTCTATGGCGATCTCGATCAGACTGCAAACGGCAAGGTATGTCATGGGCAATTCATCTGAGCGGTTCGTTCGGCTCTCAACTGACACAGTTGAACTGATTCTGGAGGCCGAGATTGGCGCTCGCCCGCGCATCCTCCACTGGGGTGCGCCGCTGGGCGATGTGGACCCTGAAACCCTTGTGCGACTGTCACCGCTCCAACCGGTCCATGGCGGACCGGATGTGCCGGTCGAAGCATCTTTGATGAAC
>JBCCAA010000108.1:0-5522 GCA_039815055.1 Pseudomonadota bacterium
ACCCCGAGATTGTCGAGACCGACAGCGGCACCCAGGCCGTCTTTGAGGTGCGGATTTCCGAGCCGTCGACGAGCACGCTCAACTTTGCCTACACGACAGCCGATGGCACTGCGCTGGCCGGAGAGGACTACACCGCCACATCCGGCACCGTGACCTTTGCCCCGGGCCAGACCGTAGCGTCCGTCACGGTCGACATCACCGGTGACACCGACATCGAGACCAACGAGGTCTTCTCTCTTGTCGTCACACCAAACGCCGCCATCGCAAATGGCGTCGACGATGCCGCAGGTATCGCCACGATTATCGATGATGATACAGATACCGGGCTGCCTGTGATCTCTATCTCTGCCACAGAGGCGGATGAAGGCGATTTGGCGGTCTTTACGGTGACGCTGTCGGAGCCGTCGCCATTTGCGGATGTCACGGTGGCGTTTGCCACGCGGGCGGATGGAACCTCGATCGAGGGGACCGATCACGTGCGCACGACCGGCACGCTCACCATTCCTGCGGGCGAGACCGTCGGCACGATCTCCATCGACACCGACCCCGGCTTCAGCAGTGACGGCAGCAACGAGGCCGACGAGAACTTCACCCTCGTCTTGTCCGACCCGACCGGCGCGGTTTTGGCCGGTGGAGAGCAGACGCTGACCGCCACTGGCGTCATCCTCGACAATGACGGGACCGACAACGACCGCGCGCTCTTTGTCTCCGACCCCGAGATTGTCGAGACCGACAGCGGCACCCAGGCCGTCTTTGAGGTGCGGATTTCCGAGCCGTCGACGAGCACGCTCAACTTTGCCTACACGACAGCCGATGGCACTGCGCTGGCCGGAGAGGATTACACCGCCGCATCCGGCACCGTGACCTTTGCCCCGGGCCAGACTGTGGCGTCCGTCACGGTCGACATCACCGGTGACACCGACATCGAGACCAACGAGGTCTTCTCTCTTGTCGTCACACCAAACGCCGCCATCGCAAATGGCGTCGACGATGCCGCAGGGCAGGCAACAATTGCGAACGACGATTTTCCAATACCTCCCGATGCGCAGGACGATGCGGGTTCGCAATTTGAAACAAAAGAGAACACCGCCTTCATCACAGGAAATGTCCTGGACAACGACGTAGATCCAGACAGCGATGTCTTGTCGGTAAGCGCTGTTGATCTTGCGGGAACCCTGGGCGTCGTCACAGACCTTGGCGACGGCACCTTTTCTTACGATCCCAACGGCGCCTTTGACAGCTTAACAGAAGGCGAAGTCGGAATAGATACGTTCAGTTACGCAGTGACGGACGCAGATGGCGGTACCGATACTGCGACTGTGGAAATCCGGGTTCTGGGTATTCCAGATCCGATCGTAGGAACGTCAAATCCTGAGACGCTTGTCGGGAGCAATGGAGATAACCTAATCACGGCGTTAGCAGGGGACGACACCATCGATGCCGGGCGCGGTGATGATACGATCGATGCAGGTGATGGCGCAGATGATGTCCGTGCAGGCGTTGGCGATGACAGTGTCGACGGAGGCTCTGGAGATGACTTCCTGCGGGGCGGGCGCGGTGAAGATACGCTCAATGGCGGCGCGGGCGAAGATCGCATCTCCGGCCAGCGCAATGCCGACACGATTGACGGCGGCGCAGGTGACGACAATCTCAGAGGCGGCGGCGGCAATGACAGCATAGACGGCGGCGCAGGCAACGACTTCATAAAGGGTGGCACGCGAGCTGATGTACTTAACGGGGGCGAGGGCAACGACAGGATCTTTGCGAACTCCTTCGCCGACATACTCAATGGGGATGCCGGCAACGATTTGCTCAACGCTGGCGGCGACAATGACACTCTCAACGGTGGCACCGGGAACGATACTCTCAGGGGCGGCGGTGGCGAGGATACATTCATCTTCGAAACCGGAATGGGGGCAGACGTAGTGCTCGATTTCCAGGACGACACCGATACGCTGCAGATCTCGACAGCGCTCACAAGCGGCCTGTCCAATGCGGCAGTTGTTGTCGACACTTTTGCCGACGTGGTAAATGGAAACACTGTCTTTGATTTTGGTGGGGGCAATACCATCACTCTAATTGGTGTATTGGATGAGACCGTGGTGGTGGACGACATCACGTTTGTCTAAAGGTGGGATGCTCACGGGTTTTGATCCTCCGCCAAAGACCAGAGCAGGGTTGATACAACCCTGCGCCCACATCCTCGGGTTTTTATCACCTTCAGCAGGCGTACCGCTGTTCAGTGTGTCAGGCAGGTACCGTCACATTGACGGGCGAAAAAATGTGCGGCTAGCAATGGCGCGATTGCTCGCACATCCACGCTGGGCGGACCGGTTTAGATCCGAGCGAGGTTATTCGTGAACTCAGGCAGGCTCTTGCTGCAGTGAGAGAACTTCGAGGCGGAGCCGGGAGAAAACTTGGAGCGCCAAACCTCCCGACGGTAACGCTCTCTCAAGAATTATGCCACCGTGACGAGCTTTGTTCAGATCAGATCGATCGAGCCTGCCAGCGCGTTGAGGTCATTTAGCCCCACAAATGTGATGCTGGACCCATTGTCGAAATTCAGAATACCTGTGGCGCTGAAGCTGCCAGCTTTGCCAGCGAAGAACTGATCCAGTGTCTGCCCACCGAGCAAATCCTGCTCAAGTTCGAGCCTGTCCTGTCCGATGGTGAAATCGAGGAAGCGGTCATCATCGGAGGCGCTTACCCCTTGGAACACAAACACGTCATTGTTGCCGCCGCCTTTGAGCGTGTCGTTCCCATCACCGCCGTCCAGCCGGTCGTTGCCGCCGCCTGCATTCAGGCTGTCATTGCCGGTCCCACCATCAAGCGTGTCATCGAAGGAATTGGCATTGATTGTGTCATTGCCCGCGCCGCCATAGATCACATCAACCCGCGTGCCACCTTTGAGGAAATCGTCCCCGGCCCCGCCATAGATCGTGTCATTACCACCGCCGCCCTTGACGTTGTCGTTTCCATCCCCGCCATCCATGAAATCGCCGTTCCGCTGACCACGCATCACGTCGTTGTCCTCGCCGCCGGTCATGCTGTCTTCGCCGGTGCCGCCATACAGGCTATCGAGCCCGTCCCCACCAAACATGGTGTCGTCGCCATTGTTGCCACGGATTTCATCGTTGTCGTTCTGGCCATCAAGATAGTCATGGCCCCGCCCGCCGGTGATGTTGTCACCGCTGTTGCCACCATAGAGCGTGTCATTGCCATTCTCGCCCAGCATCGTGTCGATGCCCTGATTGCCGTAGCGGATATCGTTGCCGGTCGTACCGGTATAGCCAACACTGGGCAGCAATTCCTGTCGGGTATAGGTGTTGTTGAAGAAAACAAAATTCTCGATCCCAGTGAGGGTGATGGTTTCGCCTTCATAGTCGAGCAACAGCGTATCCCCGTTGGCGATGACGTCGTTCGAAAAAAACCACGTGTCGACATAGACTGTGTCGTTGCCATTCCCGCCCATGACAGTGTCATTGCCGAACGGATTATAGAAATTGTCGTTCCCATCCCCGCCTTCCATATAGGAATCAACTGACTGTCCGAAAAGGCTGCCGCCCCCGTTCCCGGTTTGCTGAATCAGCCGATCTGACGCATCATCCCAATAGGCGCTGACTGTCGAACTGCTGCCGTAAAGTGCCTGCGCTGCAGCCACATCCAGCCACCCCAGATCGGTCGGAATGATGTTCCAGTTATAGGACATCACGGTGGTCAAGCTGTTGTCCAGGCTGGAGCTAAGGGTAGGAGTTCCTGAGAACGGGTGTTTGAGCCCGATGGCATGACCGATTTCGTGCAGCAAGGTGGCATAGGCCCAGCCACCAACGTTCAAACCACCGTAATAGTCGTAGGTGTCGCTCATGAAGATATCACCACCGACGTCGCCGGGGATAATGTAATCCAAGCCGCTCCACGAGCCCACAAAGGGGTAATAGGCATAGCCTGCTGTGCCGGGATCCATGTCAATGAACTGGAATGTAATCTCGGCCTGTTCGTCTTCGGGTACTTCGACAAAGGTCAGTCCACTGATCGCCGCCCATTCGTCAAGTGCCTGAATAGCCAAAGCTTGTTGCGTGGTGTCAAAACCCTGATAGCCAGCGCGGTCATCGCTATCGAGATAGGACGCCGGGCTGGAGGGAAAGTTGTAGGTCACTACCACTTCGGTTCCGACATCCGCGGCAACATTCCAGCGATAGGCCATATCGTTTCCGGTGAGCGTTTGAATGTTGCTGTCAAAACTATCGTGAATGGCAGTGCTTTGATCCGGTGTCGCCGTGGTCTGGCCTGCGCCATTCTCTGCGTCCACCATCATGCAAACAACACACATCTGTTCTGCTCCTAACCTACACCCACCCAATAGCATGGTCCCTAAGGGACAAAAAAGGCAGAAATAGGGAGGGAAGGTAAGAAGCAGAACAGAGTGCGAATGGCGGTTTTTTGCGCTTCCCGCCCATATCCGCCGCGGCCACCAACGCAGCGGCGGATGCGCCCTCGCCAGTGCGCTCGTGATCGCGAGCACGTCCTGAGGTTGTCAAAAGCCAGCGCGACACGCGCGCCTGCATCTCAATACGCATACCGTCGGCCCATCTGCTGCACACTCAAGTGCCTGTCGGCCCGATACATCTGGAGCGGGGAGGTGATCTCCGGCCCGCCCCAATCTGAGGGCGCACAAAAGCCATGGCCAATCCGCCGCCGACTCGTCCCTAAAGCAAAGCTGCGTCACCACATATTCTAACCGCAGCGCCTAGGGCTTTTCGATGACCGTTGTTATGGCTTCCTCAGAGGCAAAATCCGCCACCCGGTGGTGTTCCGGATTGGCCTCCTGAAAGCCAGACAACATGCTACCTGTTTGGGTCCGGCTTCAAACCAAGGCTGGATACTTGGCCCGAACGACTGCAGCGCTGCAGAGCATCACATGAACCTTGGGGCGGGGATGTCTGGCGCGCCTGCGTTGACATCCTGCCTTGAGCTTTCTACTCCCCATGCGACAAGACGGTGCGAGAGGCTGCGCTTTGACCATTTCGATCTACTCTGCCTATCATGCCGCAGCCCCTCTGATCCAAAGCCGTGCAATCCGTCCTATCCATGTGGGCCGTGCCCGGGCCGCAACGCCTCTGGACCCGGTTTTGGCGCCGATGCTTGGCGATGATAGCGCCGACAATATTTCAAAACGCAACCCGGAATTTTGCGAACTGACGGCTCTGTATTGGGCGTGGAAGAATGACGCAGAGGCTCAATGGCTGGGCCTGATGCACTACCGCCGCGTATTTGATTTTACTGGTACGACGGCGGCGGCTGAGGGCACGCGGCAGGCCGAGCTTTTCCCAGGCCGCTTTGATGTGGCCTCCTGGTGCGCTGAGACCGAAGATTGGCTGGCAGAGAGCCTAAACCACTTCGATCTGGTGGTGCCGCCGCCGCATGTCATGGGCCAGTCGGTGGCCTCCAATTATACCAAGCGCCATGCGCCAGGCGATTGGGAAGCCACCCGTGCCATCATTGCCCGCGATCATCCCGAATAC
>JBCCAA010000128.1:0-3866 GCA_039815055.1 Pseudomonadota bacterium
CCATTCCAAAGGAGAAACTCAAATGGCCATGAAAATCCGTCTTGCCCGTGGTGGCAGCAAGAAACGCCCCTTCTACCGCATCGTCGCGGCCGATTCGCGCATGCCGCGCGATGGGCGCTTCATCGAAAAGCTGGGCACCTACAATCCGCTCCTGCCGAAAGACAGCGAAGAGCGTGTGAAGATGAACATGGAACGCATCCAGTACTGGATCAGCCAGGGCGCCCAGCCGACCGACCGCATCTCCCGCTTCCTCGAAGCCGCTGGCGTTGTGGAAAAGAAAGAGCGCAGCAACCCGCAAAAGGGTGAACCGGGCCAGAAAGCCAAGGACCGCGCCGAAGAGAAGGCCGAGAAGGCAAAAGCCGCTGAAGAAGCCGCCTCAGAGCCGGTAGAAGAGCCGGTGGAAGAGGAAGTGGTTGCCGAAGAAGCGCCTGCTGAAGAGGCCGCTGAAGAAGCTGCATCTGAGGAAACACCGGCCGAAGAGGCGGCTGAAGAAGAAGCGGTGGCAGAAGACGCACCCGCCGAAGAGGCTGCTGAGGAAGAGGCCAAAGGTTAACCCGACGGGAGCCCTGAGCGGTGACGCGCTTTTCCCCGAACTTCCAAGAAGAGCTCTCCGAATTGATGCGTTGGCGGCGCGACGTGCGCCGCTTTCGCACCGATCCGGTGGCAGAAAACGTGCTTGAAGCCTGCTTCGAGGCTTTCACTTCAGCCCCCTCTGTGGGGCTGAGCGAGCCTTGGCGCGTCATCCGTGTGGAAAGTGATGCCGCCCGCAAGGCCGCGCTCGAAAACTACCAAGCCGCCAATGCCGACGCGCTGGCGGGCTATGACGGGGAAAAGGCGGCCCTCTATAGCCAACTGAAGCTGTCTGGCATGCAAGAGGCCCCGGTCCAACTGGCCATCTTCTGCGCGGAAGACACGCCCAAGGGCGCGGGGCTCGGCGCACAAACCATGCCGGAAATGCGCCGCTATTCGGTGGTCAGCGCAATCACCCAATTCTGGCTTTTGGCACGGGCGCATGGGGTGGGCGTCGGCTGGGTTTCCATCCTCGATCCCGTCCGCTTGACGCAGGACCTGAACGTGCCGGAAGACTGGCTTCTGGTGGGCTATCTCTGCGTCGGCTGGCCGGAGGAAGATCACGAGACCCCCGAATTGGAACGCGCCGGTTGGGACAGCCGCGCGGTCAGCCTGCAGGTGGAGGACCGCTGATGTCTGATCGGGTTTGCATAGGGGCCATCGCGGGTGCCTTCGGCGTCAAAGGCGAGGTGCGCCTCAAAAGCTTCACCGCCGTGCCGGAAGACGTCGCCGCCTATGGCGCATTGCAAACCGAGGACGGTGCGAAAAGTTTCGAGGTGACGCTCACTGGTCAAACCAAAGGCGCGCTCGTGGGCCGTCTTTCGGGTGTTCCGACCAAAGAAGTCGCCGATCGCATGCGCGGCCTGCGCCTCTACGTCGATCGCGCAAAACTGCCGGAACCCGGCGACGACGAATACTACCACGCCGACCTCATCGGCTTGGCGGTTTTCGACACGGGCGGCGCGGAATTGGGCCGTGTAAAGGCCGTCCACAACCACGGCGCGTCAGACCTTTTGGAGATCGACCCCTCGGGTGGGGGCGCCTCGGTCCTGTTGCCCTTTACGCTGGAGGCTGTTCCCACGGTCGACCTCACCACCGGTCGCATCGTGGCCGACCCGCCGGAGGGTGTGTTTTGAGCGATGCGCCCAAATCATTCGGCCGCAAATCCATTTCCGCCTCGCTCAAACCCCGCGACCTGATGGATCAAAACCCACGTCTGGCAAAGGCCTGGGACGCGCAAGTGATCACGCTCTTTCCAGACGCCTTCCCAGGCGTGCTGGGCGAAAGCCTGACCGGAAAAGCCCTCAAAGACGGTCTCTGGACCCTCAACACCACGGATCTGCGCCGCTTCGGGATAGGCAAACACCGCAATGTCGATGACACCCCCGCTGGCGGCGGCGCGGGAATGGTCCTGCGCGCCGATGTCATGGGCCAGGCCATCGAGGCCGCGACCGCAGGCGCATCTGAAAATCGCCCCATTCTCTACCTCAGCCCCCGAGGCGCGCCCTTTACCCAAGCGATGGCCCGTGATTTGGCGGCAGGCCCCGGCGTCACGCTCATCTGCGGTCGTTTTGAGGGGCTCGATGAACGCGTGATTGACCACCTCAACATCTCACAGGTCTCTCTGGGTGATTTCGTCCTCACCGGCGGAGAGATCGCCGCGCAGGCGCTCATAGACGCCACCGTCCGCCTGCTGCCGGGCGTTCTGGGCAACGCGGCCTCGACCGAAGAGGAAAGCTTCTCCTCAGGCCTTCTTGAACACCCCCAATACACGCGGCCCGCAGAGTGGCAGGGCCGCAAAATCCCCGATGTGCTGCTGTCGGGCAATCACGGCGCAATCGCCAAATGGCGGCGTGGCCAATCCGAGGCGCTCACAAAACACCGGCGCCCCGATCTTTGGGCGGCTTGGCAACGCCAAAAAGAAAAAGACAGCTAATCGCCTGCGGCACAGGCCCGATTTGAGTATTTTCAGCCAGAAAGAAGCCGGAGTGACGCTGCTTCTTTCTGGCTGAAAATACTCAATCCGAAAGAACCAAAGGGCGCAAAGCTTTGATATGATCAACGCCCAGGCCACAGCAGCCGCCGATGATCTGAACCCCCTGCCGGGCCCAAACCGTAGCATAGTCTGCGTATTCCATGGCGGAAATCGTCCCGTCGAAAACCGTCTTATGGTTCTCCCAGCGCGCGGAATGAGCATAGACGCAGATTGGCCCGGACCACCCTGCTTGGACGATCTCCAGACACTCCGCCACATACTCCACTTCCGTGTGCATGATGGCGATCACGTCGATGGGTTTCGCCGTCAGCAGAGCCACCGCCTCCGCCAATGGATCCCCGTTCAGCAAACACATCTGCCCGGCCTCATCCGGTTTGCAGGACAGACCCACCCAAACCGGCACACCCGCCGTCAGCGCCGCATCCAGTGTCACCTCCATGCGCGGGATATCGACCATCATCTCCAGAATGATCAGATCCGCGCCCGCTTTGGCCATGAAGCCCGCCTGCCGCGTGGCGGGCGCGCCAATCTCCTCCGCCGTGGTCAGCCGCCCCGACCAGGACCAATAAGACATACCGCCCGCCACCAACACGTCTGGGCGGCCGCCCTTCACCACTGCCTCCCGCGCCAGTGCCACACTGCGGGCGTTGTATTCCTCAAACAGCGCCGCCTCGCCCGCATCCTCCAACGCGTGCAGATGCGTGGCGAAGGTGTTCGAAATCACCATCTCCGCCCCCGCGCGGATGTAATCCACATGCACCTGCCGCAACACATCCGGATGGCTGAGCGCCCCGCCCCCGTTCCACGCATTGTCCAGCTGCGGCACCCCACGACGCTCAATCTCCGTCCCCGTGGCCCCATCAATCAGGATGCACCCCCCTGCAGCCACCCGCGCCATCAATCTGTCATAGGCCGTCATGGTCGCCCCCCTTTTGGAAACCTTGGCACGAGCGCCCTTTGGGGTGCAAAATCAAAGCGCCGTGGGACACGAAAAACGCTTGCGTTCATCCCCGATTGCCCCTATCCACCGCCCACCTGACGGGTCATTGGCCTGCTTGGGCCTGTGGCATATGGGACATTGCGTTTTCTTCGACGCGTCACGCCCGGATGGCACAGATCAAAAGATAGGGTGATCTAACCTCTGGCGGGCGCATATGGCGGACCCGGAAGAAGACCAGAAGCTCTGAGATCGCGCACACCTTTGCGGGCCAACCGCAAGCAGTTCAGGAGTATGCGACGATGGACATCATCGCACAGATTGAGGCGGAACAGATCGCCTCACTGGGGAAAGACATCCCCG
>JBCCAA010000020.1:0-43774 GCA_039815055.1 Pseudomonadota bacterium
GAGCGCGTTTCATGTGAGGCCCGCAAGGGCCGACACGGAAACAAACAAAGACTCTATCCGACCCACCCCACGCTCCCCCATACTCACCCCCGTCATCGCCCCATGGCCGGCGGGTCCGGACCGACCGGGTTGGGGCGATGATGCGGTCTTCCGGGGCCGAGGCTTCAGGCGTAACGAGCCCGAAGTCCGTTAACGGCGGTGGCGGTTGGTAACCTGCATTCGCTTCTGTGAAATGGAGCGTCTTGAGGCGGGCTCGAAAACACCAGCTCTGATAAGAGGCCGACCCACCGAAAAATAGACCGCGGGCGCGCTCAGGATGGGCGCATATAGCCGTTCGCAAGGGCGGCAGTCATTCGCGTTCACCCTGAGCGCGCCCGGCCTGCTGATCGGTGGGCGTGTGGGGAGGTTTCACCCGGCAGCGAGAGCTGTGCGGGCTTCGACTGCTGGCTGTTTCATCCGCCATTATTGGGTGTGCACGGCGCTGTTCGCGGCTGGCGCCGCGGCGCCTGCGCCTTCGCTTTGCTCGTGTGGGGGGTGTTGAATTGGGAGTGGGCCTGGGACCCAGCCCTGAGCACATTTCATGTGAGCGCAGCCCGATACGGGATCAGACAAAGGATACAAACACCACCAAAATCAAACCCAACTGACAATGCGCCGTTAACCACTCACTGCACGCTCGTAACGCCATGGCAATCTGGGCGGGGCACATTGGGCTCCAAAGATCAAAGCCGAGGTGCGGGTGCGTGGTTACAAATAAAGTGAAAGCGGGCGGGTTCGTGACCCGCCACGGATCGAAGCTGCTGATCGCGGCCCTCGGCCTGGCTGTACTGCCGATGGCGTTAAAACAGCACAAATCGGTGGCCCATTCCGTCGGTGAGGCCCTTACGTCTTACGCCACCAGTCGCGTTGAAGGTCCGGAGAATCTGGTCGAAACCCAGCACTACATCCTGGAGAAAACCTGGATCGATGCGCCCGATGATTTTGGAATGGGCGGTGCTATTGAAGCCGTGGGCGATGAGGTGTTCCTCGTTACTCGGCTAGGCGGTTTTCATGTGCTCGACGCGGATGCCACCGCGTTCCGCACCTTGGGCTGGGCTCCACCGGCACCTGTCGAGACTGAGGGATTCTTCACCCGCCGCCAGGACAAGGCCACGCTGGGGTATCAGGATTTTGAGATCCGAACGCTGGAGACGGGCAAGACCGAACTGTTTTTGACGGAAACCCGGGTCAATCCGGACGGACCATGCGTCCATGTGCGCTTGCACCGCGCGGTGGTTGAGGCGGCAGACCTTGCTGTCGCGTTGCCAGATTGGGAAACGGTGTGGACGTCTAATCCTTGCCTGCCCAAGCCGGGCGCGGCCTTGCCGCTGCAGGCGGGTGGCGAGATGACATTTCTCGAAGATGGCCGTGTAGGCTTGTTCTTGGGCGATTTTGGCAATGATGAGTATAACCGCCGCGCCTTCACGCCCCAGGCCGACGGCAACGACTACGGCAAGGTGATTGCCGTGGACCCCGAGACCGGGACCGCTGAAATGTTGTCAAAGGGCCATCGCAATCCCGGCGGACTGACCGTGGGCCTGGATGGCCGGATCTGGCTGGCGGAAAACGCTGCGCGCGGCGGCGATGAAATCAATGAGATCATTCCCGGTCAGAATTACGGGTGGCCAGTCGAAACCTACACCACCAATTATGGCTTGAAGACCTGGCCGGTTTCGGCGGCCAATACAGGCGGGTTCGCCCGTCCGGCGTTCGCCTTTGTACCATCGCCCGCATTGTCTTCGATGGAGGTGATGAAGGGGAGCGATTTTGAGCGCTGGTCTGGTGATCTCATCTTGGGAACGCTGAAAGACCTAAGCCTGTTCCGTGTCCATGTGGATGAAGGTGATGTGGTTCTGACAGAGCGGATCGAAACCGGTATCCGCGCGCGTGACCTGACCATCGGCGCCAGCGGTGAGATTTATGTGAAAGCTGACCGTCGCCCGGCCGTATTGCGTATTGCGCCTCAGGATGGCGCGGCGCCCGCCTCGACCGCCTCGATCCTGGCGCAACGGTCTGCTGGATGCCTGGCCTGCCATTCGGGCTGGAGCGCGGTGGCGCCGAACCTGGATGGCATTGTCGGCCGGAAAGTCGCCAGCTATCCGGGCTTTGACTATTCCAACGGGTTGAAATCGGTGGAGGGTCGCTGGACGAAAGCGCGGCTCGAAGCGTTTCTGAAAGATCCGGAATCCATTGCGCCCGGCACGCTGATGCCGGCGGTGGATATGACCGATGATGAGGTCGATGCCTTAATCGAAGCCCTGGCGGCAAACTGACGCCAATGCTCGGGCCGGGCAAGTTCCGGGTGGTGTTGGCAGTCACCAGCGCCTAGGTCGCCAGAATGAACGCTGAAATTCGCACCGGCTTTGTGGCGGCCCTGACCTGCTATTTTATCTGGGGTTGCCTGCCGCTTTACTTCCGGGCGCTGGATGGGCTGCCTGCCGATGAGATCCTTGCACACCGGATCATCTGGTCTGTGCCGACAGGGCTCATTTTCATTGCCCTGGCCAATCAGTGGGACCGGCTGCGAGCCGCGTTGACCTGGCGACGTGTGGGGTGGCTGTTTGTTTCAGCCATACTGATCGGCGCCAATTGGCTGGTCTATATCTGGTCGGTGGAAAACGAACGTGTGATGGAAGCCTCGCTGGGGTACTACATCAATCCACTGGTCAATGTCCTGTTCGGCCTTGTGCTGTTCTCCGAGCGGTTGCGAGCGCTGCAATGGGCCTCGATCGGGCTTGCGGTGATCGGTGTTGGCATTCTCACGCTGGCCTTTGGGCGCCTGCCTTACCTGGCCCTGATCTTGTGTTTCACGTTCGCGTTCTACACGCTGGTCCGCAAGCAAGTGGAAGTGGATGGTCGGGCTGGATTTCTGGTCGAGACGGCCATTCTGATGCCATTTGACTTTATGTGGTGGGGCTGGCTGGTTGGACAAGGCGAAGCCGGGGTGATGGGGCGCAATGGCTGGGACAGCATACTTCTGTTGATCGCCGGACCACTCACGGCTGTTCCGCTGATCTGTTTTGCCATCGCTGCGCGGCGGCTGCAGCTCTCCACGATTGGGATGATCCAGTATCTTGGACCAACGTTGCAGTTCCTGATCGCCGTAGTGGTGTTCCGTGAGCCTTTTTCGGCCACCCATGGCATTGCCTTTGTCTTCATTTGGGGCGCCCTGGCCCTGTTCACCGCGGATAGTGTGATGGGCCAAGCCAAGGCCAGACGGCTCGCCCAGGCGGCTGAAAGCGCCTGAATGCGGGTGTTTGGCTGAATTTGGTGAAAAAAAACCCCTGATTCACGAGGGGTGAGAACCAGGGGCAGGAAGTTTCGAAGATGATGGAGCTTCAAATTCCCTTCTTAAGAAGCAAACAGCATGCCAGCTTCGCGTAGAGGGTGGTGTTTCGCTTAGAGACAGCCGTAAAGCGCCTGTACCAGCCGTCTCGCGCGGGGATCACCTTGCAGGATGTTCGACTGCTGGTTCATCACGTAGGCGGCTGACAGTCCGCGGTCAGGATCGCCAAATGCAAGCGACCCACCCCATCCAGAGTGGCCGAAACTGCCTGGATTGGGCCCGTACACGCCCTGCGCGTTGCGCATCACGCCGGCAGCAAAGTCGATCTCATAGGGCAGGACGCGGTCCTGTCCCGATGTGCGAAGCTTGGTCAGACCGGTCAAGGTCTCAGTCGACAAACCGATATCCAGCGTGCCGGCATACGCGCCATAGAGTTTGGCGGTGGCGACAGCGGTACCGTGCCCGTTGGCGGAGGGGATTTCGATCTCTTTCCAGATCGCGCCCCCGCGTTTGGCTGCAGCCCATTTGGTGAGAAAGGCCGTCCGATTAAATTCGTTCAGGTCACCCAGCATAGGCATGGCATTGGGGCGCTTGAGTTCGGCGACCCGGTCATGCTCTGACGCCGGAAGGCCGATCCAGAAGTCGATATCGTTGGGACCCGTCACTCTATCGCGCAGGATCGTTCCGAGACTTTGACCTGCGATCCGCTGAACCAGTTCTCCGGCAAGATATCCCCAGCTGAGGGGGTGATAGCCAGACCCTTCGCCCGGCGTCCACATCGGCGGCTCATGTGCCAATCGGGCTGCCAACGCTGGCGGATCGAGCCAGAGTTCGGGGTCGATGGGGTCCACAAATCCCGGCAGTCCGGCCTGGTGAGACAGCATTTCAGCAATCGTAACGGCGGATTTTCCATGTGCGCCAAATTCAGGCCAGACGGTGCTGATGGGCGTGTTGTAGGTTGCGTTTCCGTCCGTGCCATCGAGGGCCAGCGCGACGACAAGCGCGGAAATGGGCTTGGTGGTGGAATAGACCGGCACCAGCGTATCTGCGGCCCACAGTGAATCTCTCTTTCGGTCTGTAAAACCACCATATAGATTGACGATTAGTTCATCGCCGAGCCAGACGGCAAAGCCTGCGCCCAATTCATCCCCGGCTTCAAAATTTTCTTTAAACTCCGTGAGCACAGGTTCGAAGCCCGGTGCAACACGTCCTGAAATCGGAAAGTCGGTCATGGCCGTCCCACAGGGCGCTGGGCGTTAGACCTGTTCGGTCGCGATTGCGCCGTGACAGTGCTTGAACTTTTTGCCAGATCCGCATGGACACTGCGCGTTGCGCGGCGTTTCCGACCAATCCTCTTCCGCCTGCGGTAGATCTGCTGGTGGTTCAGCCGGGTTCATTTCATTCACGCCGGTATCCGGGTCGAGTTTTGTCTCGTGCGTCTGGGCGGGCGGAGCCGGCTGGGGCGCCAGCTTTTCTGCTGGAGCATTTTCGATACGCAGGCCCATCAGGTGGCGCGTCACCGTGGAGCGCAGGTCGCCAAGCATGCCATGGAACAGTTTGAACGCTTCTTCCTTGAATTCATTCAGAGGATCGCGTTGGCCATAGCCGCGCAAGTGTATGACGGACCGGAGTTGGTCCAGCTGCTGGAGGTGCTGGCGCCACTGAATGTCCATCACCTGAAGCAGAACTTGTTTTTCCACATAGTTGAGCTGTGTTTCGCCAGCATAACGGCGCTTCTCGGCATAGGCGTGATTGGCCGCTGACTTGATCCGCTCAGAGACCTCCTCATTCGCGACGCCTTCTTCGTTAGCCCAATCGCGAACCGGCAGTTGCAGGCTCAGCTGATTGACCAGGGAGTTTTCCAGGCCTTCAATGTCCCACTGCTCGGCATAGACTTTCTCAGGCATGGTGAATTCAACCATGTCGTCGATCACCTCTTCGCGCATGTCGTCGATCACGTCGGTGACCGTGCCGGCTTCCATGAACTCCTTGCGTTGTTCGAAGATCACTTTGCGCTGGTCGTTGATCACGTCATCGTATTTCAAGACGTTTTTGCGCATTTCGAAATTGCGCTGCTCGACCTTTTTCTGCGACGTTTCCATCGCCTTGTTCATCCAGGGATGGGTGATGCCCTCATCTTCCTTGATGCCTAGGCGTTTCATAACGTTGTCGAGCCGGTCAGCGGCGAAGATCCGCATCAGATCGTCTTCAACAGAGATGAAGAATTTAGAGCGGCCGGGATCACCCTGACGGCCCGTGCGGCCGCGCAGCTGATTATCGATGCGCCGGCTCTCATGGCGCTCGGTGCCGAGCACGTAGAGCCCGCCGGCTTCAAGGGCGTGGTTCTTCTTGACCTCGATGTCGGCTTTGATTTCAGCGCGCATCAGTTCCCGCTCACCTTCTGTAAGCTCGCGGCCAAGTGTTTGCTCTTTTTCGGCTTTTTCCCTCTCTACGCGCATGTCGAAATTACCGCCGAGTTGGATGTCTGTTCCGCGACCGGCCATGTTTGTGGCCACCATGATGGCGCCCGGCACACCGGCATTGGCAACGATCTGGGCTTCCTGCTCGTGGTGGCGCGCGTTGAGGACGGCGTGCTCAATCTTGGCCTCGGTCAACAATGAGGCGAGCAATTCCGATTTTTCGATGGATGCGGTGCCCAACAGCACGGGTTGACCACGCTCGTGGCAATCGCGGACTTCCTCAATGATCTCTTTGTATTTCGCGCCCGCTGTTCGGTAGACGACATCATCTTCATCGATCCGGGCAATGGGCTTGTTGGTCGGCAGTTCGATCACTTCGAGCTTGTAGATGTCGGCGAATTCGCCCGCTTCGGTCAGCGCCGTACCGGTCATACCGCCGAGCTTTTCGTAAAGGCGGAAGTAATTCTGGAAGGTGATGGAGGCGAGGGTCTGGTTTTCCGGTTTGATGTCGACCCGTTCCTTGGCCTCAATCGCCTGATGACGGCCTTCTGACAGGCGACGACCTTCCATCATCCGTCCCGTGAACTCGTCAATTAGCATCACCTGGCTGTCTTTGACGATATAGTCGCGGTCTTTCTGGTAAAGCTTGTGCGCGCGCAGGGCCTGATTGGCATGGTGCACGATCGTGATGTTGGACGGCTCCCAGAGCGATCCTTCCAGCAAACCAGCCTCGGCCAGCATGCCTTCAAGCTTTTCGGTGCCGATCTCGGAATATGTGACCGAGCGTTGCTTTTCGTCCAGCTCGTAGTCTTCGTCCTCGAATTGCGGGATCAACCCGTCAATCGCGCGGTAAAGCTCCGAGCGGTCATCTGTGGGGCCTGAAATAATAAGCGGTGTGCGTGCCTCGTCGATGAGGATGGAGTCCACCTCGTCAATGATGGCATAGGCGTGGCCGCGCTGGACCATTTGATCCAGTGAATACTTCATGTTATCGCGCAGGTAATCGAAGCCGAACTCGTTGTTCGTGCCGTAGGTGATATCGCAGGCATAGGCGTCGCGGCGCCCCTGATCGTCCACACCGTGCACGACAACGCCGGTGGTCATGCCGAGGAAACTGTAGAGTTGGCCCATCCATTCCGCATCACGGCGGGCGAGATAATCATTCACGGTCACAACATGAACGCCGCTGCTTGCCAGCGCGTTGAGGTACACCGCGAGCGTGGCCACCAGGGTCTTGCCTTCGCCGGTCTTCATTTCGGCGATGGCACCGGAATGGAGCACCATCCCGCCAATCATTTGCACATCAAAGTGGCGCATGCCCAGGGCGCGTTTGGAGGCCTCTCGCACAACGGCAAACGCCTCTTCAAGCAGGTCATCCAGGGTTTCGCCGGACGACAGACGCTGACGAAACTCGTCGGTCTTTGCCTTGAGTGAGGCATCCGAAAGGGCCTCGATCATCGGCTCCATGGAATTGATCCGAGCAACGCGCTGGCGCATCGGTTTCAACTTCCGGTCATTGACTGAGCCGAACATCTTGCGGGCAACTGAAAGCATTCGATACTACCACTACGCTGGGGGGCTAAGACAAACGTGCCCTTCCGCGTGCCGGTTTGACAACCTTTAACCGCAGGATGGACTGCAGTCGCCAAACCCTCTCGACCTCTGCATCGCGGAGACTTAAGAACGCCTCCCTAACGTGTCAATCGGGCGCTTTGGCGCCCCTGCACAGGAGAACGGCCTTGGCGCGAGCTATTCGATTGCCAGCAATAGCAGCGATACTGCTGATGTTCGCTGGCGCCTGCGAGCCTGCAGACCCCAATGTAGAGACAGCCATTACTGTAGAAGGTGCGGTGTCATCGGTCGTCAATGGTGAGCCTGTTTATTTCGCTGATGTTGAGCTGGAGGCGGTCAATCAAGGGCTTATTCAGCCCGATGCGCCCTTTGGCTTGGGTCATCCTGCATATCAGGATGTGCTCGACCAACTCATCGACCAGCGCCTAATGGCGCAGGAAGCTGTGGCCATGCAACTCGACGAAGACGGCACGGCGCGGCGGCGTCTACGCGCAGCAGAAGAGCGGGTTCTGGGCAATCTCCTGGTGGAGGACCTTGTGGCGCGAAACCTCAGCGAGGCGCTTATTCTGGAAACGTACGGTGAGCAGGTGAGGCTGCAGCAGATTGATGATCAGGTGCGGTTGCGCCACATCGTGCTGGCCACCCAGGACGAGGCTCTGGCTGCGCGCCAAAGGGTGCTGAACCGGGAAGACTTCGGCGCGCTGGCATTTGAATTGAGCCTTGATACCGAAACGCGGATCAACAATGGCGATCTTGGCTTTGTGGCGCCAGCAACGCTGGACGAGCCGTTTGTCTCCAATATCGCTAACACCAGCGTGGGCGAGATGTCTGCGCCGTTCGAAAGCGATATGGGCTGGCACATTCTGCAAGTTGTTGAGCGCCGGACACCGCCGCCCACCACTCTGGACGAGATGCGGCCGCGCATTGTCAGCTTTCTGACACTTCGGGAAATCAGCCAGATCTTGCGCAGTCTGCGCGATGAAGCGGTGATTTCCCCCGGAAATGGCGTGCCGGCCTACACGCCGAGCGATTCCGAAACCGAGGAGTCGCCATGAACCTCGAACCGTCACCATTTGCCCCAGACAAGTTTCCGGATCTGCCCGACGTGAAAGGCGTGCGCGCTGCCACGGCGCGTTGTGGCTTCTATGGCGACCGTGATGACGTGTTCCTGTTCGTGTTTGGTGAGGCCACGACCTGCGCCGGTGTGTTTACCCGGTCCACCACGGCCTCTGCCGATGTGTTGTGGTGTCGGCAGGCGCTTGAGACGGGCGGCGGTCTTGGACGCGCGCTCATCGTGAATGCCGGCAATTCAAATGCGTTTACCGGGCCCGCGGGCGTTACGAAAAATGAGGCCAGTTTGCAGGCCATGGTTGACGCGCTCTCGATTCCAAAAGAACAGGCCTTTCTTGCCGCGACAGGTGTCATCGGTGAGCCACTTGAGGACCCGAACTATGTTGGCGCGACCGTGCGAGGCATGGTGGGCCAATTGTCGGCGGTGGACTGGGAGGCCTGCGCGCGGGCGTTCATGACGACGGATACCTATCCGAAGGCGGCCGGTCTTTCGCGCGACATTGGCGGTGTGGCCGTGAATCTTGCCGGTATTTCCAAAGGGTCGGGCATGATCGCGCCGAACATGTCGACCATGCTGGCCTATGTGTTCACCGATGCCGCGATTGCGCCGCAACTCCTTCAGGAGCTGACGAGCCAAGTCACAGAACACAGTTTCAACGCCATCACCGTGGATGGGGATACGTCCACGTCTGACACGTTCATGGTGTTTGCGACCGGCGCGAGCGGCATGACGCCCATTACAGATCGCGCTGACCCTCGCTTCCAAGCGTTCGAAAAAGTTTTGCAGCACATGGCGAACGAATTGGCGCTCCAAATCGTCAAGGATGGTGAGGGCATCTCCAAACTGGTCAGTATTTCAGTGTCGGGCACGCAAACAGACCGTGATGCCAAGACCATCGCTGCCAGCATTGCCAATTCTCCGCTGGTAAAAACCGCTCTGGCGGCCAGCGATGCGAATTGGGGCCGAATTGTCATGGCGGCGGGAAATGCGAGCGTCGACTTCGATCAGTCTAGGCTCGACATCTGGTTTGGTGACCATCAGGTCGCCGCCGGCGGCGCCCGGGCAGCAGAATACAGCGAAACTATCGCAAGCGCGGCTTGCGCAGGAGATGCGGTGGATATTCGGGTGTCCGTCGGCGACGGTTCCGGCACATTCAAGGTGCTGACGTGTGACCTCACCCACACCTATATCGACATCAACGGGGCATATCGCACATGAAACTGATGCTGGTGTCCGCGGCAGCCCTATACAATGATTTGGGTGATATTCTCCTGGCGCAACGCCCAGAGGGCAAGTCCATGGCCGGACTGTGGGAGTTTCCCGGCGGCAAGGTCGAGGTCGGCGAAACGCCAGAAGACGCCCTGGTGCGTGAACTGCACGAAGAATTACACATTACCGTAACTGCCGAAGACCTGAAACCGATCACATTTGCCTCTCATACTTATGAGAACTTTCATCTTTTGATGCCTTTATACGCCTGCAAGAGTTGGGTTGGTGAGCCGAAGGGCGCCGAGGGACAGACGCTCGCATGGGTGGGTCCACAGGCGCTGTTTGACTATCCAGCTCCGGCAGCAGATTTGCCGTTGTTTGCGACGTTGGCGGAAAAAGGGGCGTACTAGCCCATGCAAGAGCTTATTCGGACCTGGCGGGAAGTATGGACCTGCCGACGCGCTGCGACGTCCATCGAATATGGGCTCATTGCTGCACTCATGACGATTGCCCTCATCGCCTCGATCAGCACCGTTGGCAGCCCGGCGGGCAATAACTTCAACACGGTTATGAATATGTGGCCTGAATAGGCAGGCCTAGCCCCACCAGAACCTTCGCGTCAGTAGGGCAAACAGCGGTACGAATTCCAACCTTCCAAGCAACATCGCAATCGCGCAAACCCACTTCGATGCCGTCGAAAGGGTTTGAAACGTTCCGTCTGGCCCGATAACCGGTCCAAGACCCGGCCCAACATTGGAAACTGATGTGGCCGCGCCTGAAATTGATGTCAGCATGTCGTTGCCGAGAACCGCCAGCAGCACAGCTGAGACCACAAAGGTCATCAAGTACAAGAAAACAAAGACCATGACCGACTGAAGGTCCGTTTCACTGACCGTGCGCCCATTGAAACGCACAGGTGCCAACCGGCGCTGGAACGTCATCTTCTGGGCATGGGCCAGGACCGCCTTGGCCGACAGTTCAAGGCGCAGCATTTTTAACCCACAAGCAGCCGAACCGGCGCAACCGCCGAGGAACATGATGATCAGGAACGCCGCCAGCGCCGGGTCGCCCCAGGTGTCGTAGGGCGCGTTCTTGTAACCCGTGCCGGTCATCACCGAGATCACGTTGAACAGCGTGTCTCGAAGCGCCTGAAGGGAATTGTCGAAGCGCGCAAAGCCGGAAACCGCATGCTGCGCCATCAAGATCGCGGTGAAAACGGCGATCAAACCCGCGAATAAGCGAAGCTCTGAATTCGACAGCAAATATTTTGGCTCGGCGCGAAACAGCGCTCTGGCGAGCAGCACAAATGGCAGGCCGGCAACGAACATGAAGACGATCGCCACCCAGGGTGTTGCGGTTTCATTGTACTGGCTGAGCGAGGCGTCATGGGTGGAGTATCCTCCCGCCGAGAGTGTGGTCATCGCGTGGGCAATGGCGTTAAATGGCGTCATGCCGGTCTGCACGTACAAGATCGCGCAAACCACAGTCAGGATCAGATAAACCAAGCTCATCTGGATCGCGATGTCGCGAATGCGGCTCAGGAATTTCGCCGAATGGTCCGAGCTTTCCAGCGCGAACAGCTGCATCCCGCCAACGCCGAGTTGAGGCAAGATCGCGATGGCCGTGACGATGATACCGATCCCGCCAATCCACTGCAGGATCGCGCGCCACAGCAGCAGGCCGGGCGGCAGATTGTCCAAGCCTGTGAGTACCGTCGCCCCGGTGGTTGTCAGTCCGGAAATGCTCTCAAACATGGCATCGGTGAAGCCCATTCCGGACGACAGAAACGGTATCGCCGCAAACAGGGGCAACACAATCCAGATCACCACCACAAGCAGGAAGGTCTCGCGTGTTCCGGTGCGCATGTCGCCGCCGCGCGCGAGGATATAGAGGCAAAGCCCGAAAAACCCCGTGACAAAGGCCGACAGCGCAAAAGACGGCCATTCCGCGCGCTGACGGGCAATATCGACCAAAGCGGAGGGGATCATCGCCAGGCCGAGAAGCATGACCATGATCCCAAGGGACAGGAAGACGGGCCGCAATTGCATGACAGGCGTGATACCCGTTAACGCTGAAGCAAGTGTCAATGCATGGCTCAGGCCACGGCGACCCTTCGCGGTCGATCTGGCACCAGAAGTGCCGGCCGTCCGATGAAATACCCTTGGGCGAGATCGCAGCCCAGATCGCGTAATCTGTCGAGTGTTTGCTGGTCTTCCACACCTTCTGCGCACGATTGGAACCCCAGCTTGCGGCATAGCGCGATTGTGGCTTCCAGGATTTGGCCTTCGCCGTGTTTCTGGTGTTCTTCAGACGGCGCGACGAAACAGCTGTCAATTTTCACCTTGTCGAGGGGCAATCGCGTGAGCATAGCTAATGAGGCGTATCCCGTTCCAAAATCATCCAGACAGATTCGAACGCCCAGATCGCGCAGCTGGTTCAGGGTTCGCACAACCGCATCGCCATCACGAACCAGGACGTTCTCTGTAACTTCCAACTCAATCTGTTCGCCGGAAAGGCCAAACTCCTCGAGTGCGATTTGCATACGCGCCGCGAACGCCGTCGCATTCAGCTGTGAGGGCGAGACATTGAGTGCCAGAAAACCCTGCGGCGTGGGATGGGCGTCGAACACCTGTCTCGCAATAGACCAGAACAAGGGGTCGATGAAGGCCGCCCGTTCGGCAATCGGGATGAATGCCGACGGCGATGGATCATGCGAAAAGCCGCTGTTTGGCCACCGCGCAAAGACTTCATGTCCAACGATCTCGCCGGTGTGAAGGTCTGCGACCGGTTGAAGGGCTGGTTTGATCGCATCGGCGAACACTGCGGCCCGAAGCTGGGTTTCCAGCTTTGTCCGGTTGAGATCGGCAAAATCGAGGGTTTCGTTGAAGCGGGTTGTTCCGCCTCCGGCCGCTTTGATCCGCAGCATGGCTTTGTCGGCGGCATGGAGCAGTTGGGCGGGTGTGGTGGCGTCGCCTGGAAATTCGGCCCAGCCAATTGAGGCACCGACGGTGACGCAGGCATTGCCCACACTGACAGGCCGTAGAACACAATCATGAAGCTCTGCCATCATGAGGGCCACCGAGGATGGCTCAGGCTGTGACAGGATCAGCGCAAATTCATCTCCGCCAAGCCGGGCCGAGGCGAGCGTTGACTTGAAATCCCGAACGCGCTTTGAAACTTCGACCAGGACGGCATCGCCTGCGGCGTGCCCGTATTGGTCGTTCAGGGATTTGAACCGGTCGAGGTCAATGAAGACACAAGCGAACGGCGCATCGCGATCCATGGCGCCCTCGATGCTGCGCAAGTAGGCGCGTCGATTGCCAAGGCCCGTGAGGGGGTCGGTTTCAGCAAGGCGACGTATACGCTCTTCTGCCCGCCGGCGCTCGGCGACCTCTCGTTTTAGATCGGCAACGAGACCGGAGGCGAGTTCATTCAGAGCGGCAAGAACACCGATCCCCGTCACAAGCCCGGCATAAAGGCCATCATCGTCGACGACGACAAACCCGTCTTGTATCAGGTGAGCTGTCTCGAAGGCGTCACCTTCAAACAAGGTTTCCAGTTGCGCATTTCTGAGGAGCGAACGTGATTGAGGTTCAGTCAGGTCTTTGACTGTTTTCCGTTCCACAAAGGTTCGGCCAAAGGGCTGAGCGACGCGATTTTGGAACTTCACCCTTGAGACATGACCAACCACTTGGCGTTGCGCATCCACAATCGGGCACAAGGAGGCATTGGGATAGGTCTGGAAAAAACCAATAACGTCTTCGCCACAGTCGCCCGGCAAGAGGGGACGCGCATCGATGATCAGCGAGTCGGCGAGTTTCATTCCAGAGTGCTCCAAGGATCGCCCCGTATTGCACGTTTAGGTTGAAATACTGTCTGCCAGATATGGAAATTTCCAAGACCGTGGAAAGACTTGGTTAACTGTCCACCCAGCGGCTTTGACTTTCTGGCGTACTGAAAATTGCTACCGTATGGCGAGTGCGGTGGCTCTGCCTTTAGCAATGATGTTAGGCTTAACCTGTCTCAATCCAGCGCACGCAAGGTGGTCAGAACACTGTCCATGTCAGCAGGGAGCGGCGCTTGAAATTCCAGCCGGTCACCGGAAACGGGATGTACAAACCCCAGGCTTGCCGCGTGCAGCGCCTGGCGGTTGAAAGCCCGCGCGACCGATGTCGTCGCAATGAACGCATCGCCTGACCCAAACGCCTTGATGCCGCGATGGCGTCCGTAAACCGGGTCACCAATAAGTGGAGCCCCGATATGGCTCAGATGAACCCGGATCTGGTGCGTGCGTCCGGTTTCCAGGCGGCATTCCAGCAGTGCAGCGGCCGGCCAGCCTGAGGCTTTGTCCAGCAGACCGAACGTCTCCAGCGCCTTGTAGTGTGTCACCGCATGTCGTCCGGCGTCGGGTGAGCGGGGGACCGACATTTTTTTACGGTCAGATGTTGAACGCGCAATGGGCGCTTTGATCGTTCCTGACAACGGTCGGGGAGCGCCGCGGGTGATCGCCAGATATGTCCGCTGGATATCGTGATCAGCAAAAAGCGCGGACAATCCGGCATGGGCTGCCTCTGTTTTCGCAACCACGAGGATGCCCGATGTCAGCTTGTCGATCCGATGGACGATTCCGGGCCGCTCAACCCCGCCAATGCCGGGCAAATTGCCCTGGCAATGGTGCAAAAGCGCATTGACCAGCGTTCCATCCCAGCTGCCGGGCGCTGGATGCACTGCCATCCCGACCGGTTTGTTGATTACGATGAGGTCGGTGTCCTCGTGAAGGATGTCGATCGGAATATCTTCAGGTTCAGGCGTAGCCGGTCGCGGCGTAGGCACGGCCAAGACATAAAGGGCGCCTGCGATGACGGGCGCGTTTGGATCGGTGATTGCGCTACCGTCGCAGGTCACCGCCCCCTCTTTGATGAGCGCCTTCACACGTGAACGAGACAAGCCTTCCGCCTGTCCAGCGAGAAACCGGTCGGTCCGTTCACCTGCTTGGTCCTGGGGTGCGGTGATGCGAAGCGTGTCCATTTCATCTCACTGACGTGAAGCTGTGCATTAGGGCAAGTCAAAGCTACACTTCATTGAATGAGGGAGGATCAGGTCATGACGAAGATCACACGGCGGAGCCTGCTGGCTCTAAGCGGGAGCGCAATTGGCCTAGGGGCGTGTGCCCCCGGCCCGGGCGCCCGGAGGGGCGCCAGCGGCGAGTATGACCCGTTCGAACTCACCTATGAGGGTGACGTCACGTTTGAGCACGGTGTGGCCTCTGGTGATCCCTTGCCCGATGCCGTCATTTTATGGACCCGTGTGACGCGCACCTCAGGCGCGGGTCCGATCCCGGTGTCTTGGACCGTTTTTGAAGGCGGCCCGGATGGCGATGTCGTTTCGACAGGCTATGAGCAGACCACACCGGCGCGCGATGACACCGTGAAAGTCGATGTCGATGGGCTGAAAGCGGGCACCGAATACCATTTCAAGTTTGCCGTGGCTGGCACGGGCGGCGAAATCAATTCGCCCATGGGCCGCACGAAAACAGCGCCTGCGAAAGACAGTGACGACGCACTCCGTTTTGTCTTCATTTCCTGCTCAAACTACCCATTCGGCTATTTCAACGCCTACCGCGAGATTGCCAGACAGGATGATCTCGATGCGATCATCCACCTCGGCGATTATTTCTATGAGTATGGCGTTGACGGCTATGGCGGCAGCGCCGGTGAGGGTATTGGCCGGCGGCATGAGCCCATCACCGAAATCGTGACACTGGATGACTATCGCACCCGCCACGCCCAATACAAAGCTGACGCTGACCTTCAAGCCGCCCATGCCACCGCGCCTTGGCTGTGCACCTGGGATGACCATGAAAGCACCAATAACAGCTACAGAACCGGCGCTCAAAACCACAATCCGGAGAATAATGAGGGCGACTGGACCGAACGTAGGCAAAAGGCCGTTCAGGCCTATCTGGAGTGGATGCCGGTGCGCGATCCAAAGCCGGGCCGTGCCCGCGAGGCGATCTACCGCCGGTTCGAATTTGGGACGGTCGCCACGGTTTTCTGCCTGGAAAGCCGTCTTACCGGACGGTCTGACGAGATCAGCTGGCTTGCCGAACTCAGCGGCGTTGAGCCGGTGCAACTGCCCCTAAAGGCCATGTCGACCATGGCTCGGGTGCAAGATGATGGGCGGACCATGCTCGGCCAGGAACAGGAGAATTGGCTCGCCGACGGTCTTGAAGCGTCGGTTGAACAGGGCACGCAATGGCAGGTGTTGGCTAATCAGGTGGTCATGGCGCGGGTTGTTCCCCCCGCGTTCAATCAAACTCTAACTGACGAACAGATCGACGGCCTTGGCGAGGGATTTGGTCGTCTCATGGTCGATTTCTCGGTGTTGCGTATGCCGAGCAATCTCGATGCCTGGGACGGTTTTCCGGCCGCTCGCGCGCGGCTTTATGATGGCGCAGAACAAGCCGGGGCGCGCTTGGTCACCCTGACGGGTGACACTCACACCGCTTGGGCCAACACGCTGCGCGATGTGAATGGTAATCAGCGTGGGGTCGAGTTTGGCTGCACGTCTGTGACCTCACCCGGCATGGGAACGTGGTTTCCAGGGGTCGATGATCTGGGCGCCCAGTTTGTAGATGCTAATCCCGAGGTGGACTACCATGACCCCCATGGCAACGGCTTCACGCTGCTGACGCTGACGCCGTCGGGTGTGCGGGCCGATTTCGTGAAGGTTTCGACCATCCGAGAGAAGGACTACTCGGCAGATGTATCTTCCAGCTGGGTGACCCGTGCCGATGGCGACGGAATGACGCCGCTTAGTGAGGTCTAGTCGGCACGTTGCAGAAGGGTGATCCGCGTCAGTGGCTCTTCCAGAATGAGGCTGCCGCCATAGGCCCCCATGATCCGGGTGGTGTCTGTTGCGGTGAACCCGATGGATTGAAGGCCAGCGAGGATTTCGTCTTCGCGTCCAACCGGGCAATTGGGGCGAATAAACAACGCTGCGGTTTCCCCTTCCAGCGCAGCTTCAAGCCCGCCCTCAATCAGCCAGTCGCCGCCAAGCGCTGCATTAATTTCGTCGGCGTCAGCGGCGCGCAACCAGGACATGGAACGTGACGCCGCCCGCCAATAGTCCGGACCTTTGTAATCGAGTACATCGCCGCGGCGGTAATAGAGGATGCGACCTTCGCGCCGGTTCTCCCAGGCTGCCGCGGCATGGAAATGCACGCAGGTAACAACGGGCGCGTCGCCAAGGCCGGCGTTCGCCGCATGGGCAAATGCGCCTGCATAATCTTCCATCTTCACCCGATGGGTCAGCTCATTGGCCATGGATGTAAATGCGCCTGCTGAAAGCACCCCAGCGATTACGATGCTCGCGATGGCGGGTTTCAACCGCGACAGGGCATATCCAGCGCCCATGGTGACACCGATGATGCCGGCCAGGAGTGTCTTGTTGGCCATGATCGGATTGGAGATATGGAGGGCAAGTACAAAGATCGGGAACAGCGCGATCAGCCCGGTTAGCATGGCCGCCATGCCTATTCGCCCATGGCGAAGCGCGATCAGTATTGAAAGGCCTGCCAGCCCAAAATAGACCGTTTCTAATAGAATGCCCCAGCCCGGCAAACCAGGAAACCCGGTCGCATTGCGGAAGAACCACTGGATGTCGGTGAGGCTGTTGTCGCCTGCAATGCCCGGAAACGTACCGGCTGCCGAAGGTATTTGTATTAACCAGGGCAGGGTGATGACGAACAGAATGATGTTCCGGATGAACCAGTCTTTCGCAAATTGCGTTCGGTCTTGGGTCAGGCCGCCAGCGACCAGGCTCGCAAATCCGATCAAGGCCATGACCACCAGTCCGAGAATATGACTGTAGATCGCAATGGCGCCACCAATCACATAAAGTGCAGCATACGTCCGCGGCCCGTGCAGATTGGGCCGCACATGGCCGAGCCCGCCCCAGGCCGCCAGGATCAGACCGAAGATCAGGAAGGGGTACATTCGCGCATCCTGGCTGTAGTGGACGTGCGCCGTGGCAAACGCGAAAAGCGCGCCTGTGAACAGTGCGGCGCGCCCACCGGCTGTGTCACGCATCGCCAGCAGGATCGCCGCAACACTCATCGCGCCAAATGTTGCAGCGGGTACGCGGGCATGGTCCGGGTCTGGATTGATGGCATGCCAGATGTGTTGGATGACCCAGGTCAGTGGCGGGTGATTGTCGACATTCTTGGTGAGCAAGGTCCAAAGATCGAGACGAGCAAAACCGAGCGTGACCGCTTCATCCATCCAGATTGGTGCACCACCAAGGTTCCAGAACCGCGCAATCGTGCCGGCCACCAGAATGGCCGCGAACCATAGCCAGAACCGCGCTACAGGGGCCGGGTCCCGGGTCGTAAACCGGTCAAGGATGGAAAGACGGTCGAGAAAAGACATGGCGTGTTTTTACTCCGCAGTTGCTCGAACCGGGCTGTAGCCCAGCCGGTCCATCATGGCGTCAAAACCATCGGGCAAGCTTGCTAGATCTTCGGGCTCGAGGCTCGCTTTCCACTTGCCGATAGAGTTTGGCGTAATCGGCCGCGTGACGGCGGCATGGTGGGCGTGACGCCCAACATCTGCCAGCTTTTCTGGCACCGTCGTCAGGTGCTCCGGTGCAAAGTCGAGATCGGCCCAGCCGAAGATCTCGCGGAAAATGCGTTCTGGCTCTGAGACCAGATCTTCATAGGCAATCGACAGCGGTGCACGACGCGCGCGTTTCAAATGGGTCAGGCAAGCATCATTGGCGTTGACCCAACGCTCAGCCGATCCAGTGAAATCGCGCATATCGGCTTTCATCTGGCTGGCAACCACATCCAGGCCGTGGCGCTTCAAATGTAGAAAATAGGCATCGGGAAACGACTTCACGATGGCCTTCAGATGCATCGTGTTCCAGGGCGTCTTGTCGCCCCAGCGTGCTTCGGTGAAGCCATGGCTTCGCGCCATGAAGGAATAAAGCTCGTCGAATAGTTGTGGTAGCGTTTGCTGGTCCTCTGGCAGTTTTTCCACTTCCCGCGCAAACGGGGTGAAGCTCTCGATCTCAAAATCGGCGCGGTGGTCGTGGCGATCGAAATAGGCGCAGACCATCCAGACCTTTTCCCGCCAGCTCAGGCGTCGCCATCTCGGCCAGCGGGAGATGATTTCGCCGATCACATAGGTCTCTGGCGGAATGTAGATCTGGCCGGAGGCCATCATCACACGCCGGGTCAGCGTGTTGCCGGATCGCGGCGCACCAATAATGAACAATGGGGCAGGTCGGGTCATGGCAATAATCCCTTTGGGGCGGACAGGCGTCGGCGGTGATAGCCGGCATATTTGCGCAAAGTGGTCAGGGGCGGTGAGGCGACGTCGCCGGCGCGCGAGATCGTGCCAGGATCCGTGACGAAACGGTCTAGGCGGGCAACAACCGTATCGGTGGAGTACATCTCGATGCAGAAAGCACGGGCTTTAGCGGCGGCGTCGCGATGACCGGCCAGGTCGGCTCTGATGCTCTGAAGTACGTCGGCAACATCTGCTGGCCGGCAATAGATTGCATGCGGGCCGAAGGTCGGCTCAAGGCTTCTTGGCAGAATGCAGCGCGCGCCCATCAACATGGCCTCTGCGACCGTACGGCCAAAGGTTTCGGTCCAAAGCGGGTCGTAGAAATACGAAAAAACGTCGAGGCGGTCGAGGAAGGCTGGCACCGGCTCGCCGTTAAACGGCAGCACATCCCAACCCTGCGTATCCACACCCATTTGCGCGAAGAAGTCAGGGCCAGATCCCATCACGCGGATCTTGGTATTGTCATTTGACGGCAAGCTCGCGGTGATTTCAGCCCCGGTCTCGCCCCACTTTTCCGGGTGAGGACGACCGTGGCGTCCAACGGTCAGTTGGGGTCCGCTCAGCTTCTTGCGCGCAGGCGTCCAGTCAGTGGTGTTGAACGTGTTTGGCCAATCTTCGCGCGTCAGGCGCAGGGCAGGCGCGAAGCTTTTCAGCTGGCTGCGGCTGACACCGGAAATCGGTGCCCAGCGCGGGCAAAGACCGAACTGGCGTTTGATCTGCCGTTGCACCACGAACGGATCATAATCTAGTGCGCCATTGCCTTTGAATGGGGCCTGGTGGCTGATGATCGCTGCCTGAGAACTCTCGATTTGGACGACCGTCTCCACGCCGTGTGCGAAGGGCAGCGGGTGGTGGAAGAGAGTGATGGGCGCTTTCGCGACCGCGCGCTGGTCAATCGCTCTGACATGGTCGAGGTCCAGAAGTGTCAGCAGATCGGAATTCGGCGCCTCGTGCGGCTGAAAGTACCCCTCGCAACGAACAAAATGGACACCCAAGGAGACGCCTGCTGCAGCCAGAGTTCGCACGTCGGTCGCAAACGCGGTTGCAGTGCCGCCGGAAAACCGGGGGTCCACAATCAGAATGGCGTCGAACTGGCCGCTGGACACGGGGGCACCCTCTATCAATGTCGCTCGATGAACTATGTGAGCAAGCTGCGTGCCCGGATCAGGCGGGTCTGGCTTTGCGCACAAACAAGTCCTTCGCTTCGCCGAGAAGGCTCTTCAGATAGCTTCGGAACAAGAGTGTCATCGCGAGGACATAACTGACGATTCCAGCTGGAACGAGCAAGCCGAGTTGGTTGAGGGCGCGCCAGCTTTCGATCTCTGGCAGGGACCATTTCAGTCCCATCAACACGATGGCCATGATCGCGGTCGATATCACACATGGGGTAACGGACCGAATGAAATCCCGCGCGGGCAGTCCGATCCGCCTCAGCGTGCCCAACTGGAATGGTGCGAACAAGATCAGGTTCGCGAGGAGATAGACGGCGGCCAGATTGGCAATTGATCCCATCCAGATGCCAATGATGAACGCGCTGACAAAGCCGACCATCCGAATGATCGACCAGCGCAAGAGCACTTCAGATTGGCCAAGAGCTTTCCAAAGCACATTCGATGTGCCGGTCAGCGCCTGAACAACGCCAGCAAAGCTGAGAAAGGTCAGGACCGGCGCCACAGCGTGCCATTTTGGGCCAAACACCAGTGCCACGAAAGGCGTCGAGACAAGGGCTAGTCCGGTCATCATGGGCAGGGTAATGGCGGTCAGGACTGACTGGGCCTTGAGGTACACATTGGCCAGTCTGGCGACATCGTCCTTGATCGCGGACATAGCCGGATAAAGGGCGAATCCTGCGCCCGTGGAGATCGAGTGCACCGGTACAAGCATGATCTGATAGGCCCGGCCATAAAAGCCCAACGACTCCGCGCCAAGGAACCGCCCGATCAGAATATTGTCGGTGTTGCGATTTAGGAAGCCAACGAAGGCGGTCCCGGTCAATCTCAGGGAGAAGGGCAGCACGCGAATGATCTCCGAGGAGTCGTACACCAGCCGCAAAGGCGCGCGTTGGGAGGCAAGCCCGCCCACCATTTTGACCCCGAACATCACCAACTGCTGAATCACGAGCGCCCAAACGCCATAGCCCTGAAACGCAGCCCAGATTGCCGACGCTGCCGAGAGGATCGTCGCCGAAAGATCAATGGTCGCAATGGTAACGAACTTAAAGTTCCGCTGCAGCCAAGCCATCGGAACCAGAAACAGGCAGTGCATTAAAAGAACGAGTGAAAGCGCTTCGACCAGGGGTTCGACAATCGGTTCAGTAAAGAACGCTGCGATCCAGGGCGCCGCCAGATAGGACAGGCAAGTGAGCATGGTTCCAATGGCGAAATTGGTCCAGAACGCGCTCGACCAGAAGGCCGGGGATGGTTTGTCTTCGCGCACCAATGCCGCAGAGATGCCAAGGTCGTTGAACATTGTGAAGAAGGTGACGAACGCCATCGCCATGCCGACCAGGCCGAACTGCATTGGCGAAATTTCGCGGGCCAGAATGGGCAGCACGACCACGAATTGCAGCACCGTCTTAAACAGTGTCACAGACACGTTGACGGTGGCTCCGTCTATCGTCTTACGCGCAAGATCGATCATCGTGAGCGCCCCTAATCACCCCAACCCGAATATACAGGCTGCGCGGCATGTTCCTCGCATATCCAGGGCACGCTAATTGAGCGCGCCACCGGATCTCTTTGCCGCTATGCAAATCCCGTACACGAATGATGTCTCATGTCGATGCAAGACCCGCCGAGAGAGAAAAACATGACCGGCCGCCTGTGTGTCATCCTGCCAACCTACAACCGCGCTGACCTGATCGCTGAGACGCTGGACAGTCTGTTGGTTCAGTCCCGCCCGATTGATCAACTGCTGGTCGTCGATGACGGGTCCACCGATGGCACAGGTGAAATCGTTGGCGAGTATGGTGACCGGGTTCAGTATGTGCACCGCGAAAATGGCGGTAAGGCCAGCGCGCTGAACTATGGTCTAGGCGAAGTCTCTGGCGATTATGTCTGGGTGTGTGATGATGATGACCTGATAGACAGGGATGCGGCGGAGCGCCTGTGCGCTGAACTCGACCGGGATCCAGGCCTTGGTTATTGCGCCGGGCGCCATGAGGATTTCACGGTCGACCCAGAAACGGGCGAGCATGACATCAAGCCACCGGGATACTGGCGCGCGTCAGAGCCTGACGAGCTGTTCTCCGATCTTCTGGATGGATGTCACATTTTCCAGCCCGGTCTGATTGTCCGAAAATCTGTATATGATCAGGTCGGCCCGTTTGATCCGAAGCTGACCCGGTCCCAGGATTTTGAAATGATGCTGCGGGTCGCACGCGCCTCGCGCGGCAAGCTGCTGCATGAACGCGTGTTTCTACATCGCGAGCACCTGGGAGATCGCGGCTCAGCAAAGGAGCGGTTCAGCGCTGAGAAAATGAAAGCCAAGTGGATCAAATTCCACCGGATGATCATGGAGCCTTTGATGGCCGATCTCTCCGACGAAGAGCTTTTGCCCGCCCGAGTTTGGGGTGATCGCGAACACGTCGCGATCCGAGGTCGCATCGCCCGTGTGAAACGCGCCAGCGTATTTGCCCGCCATATGATGTGGCCAGAGGCGGCTGCCTCGTTTCATCGTCTCGCTGAGCAAGCGGAACTGCCGTTTTCTGACTATGAAGAACGTCTGATCGGCCAGGCCACTCTCTCCAGTTTTGGTGCGACACCGCTGTACCATGATGATGAGGTGCGCAGGGCATTCAGGTCATTAAAATCGGTGTCGCCTTCCGGACGGCGCATTCTCGAACTGCTTGCTAAATCACTGCATTGGCGTGCCAAGGACGCAGTGAAAGCTGGTGCATGGCAAGACGCCACACGCATTGCCAGCTTTGCTGTGGCCGCGCGGCTCTAAGCAGTCTTGAACTTCAGTCTTGGGAAGCGGCGTTCCAGCCGCTCTGAGACCGGCTTCCACAAGCCAAGCATGCCGTTCTTGCCTGGTTCTTCAATGTAACGATGGATCAGGAGTGCGGTCACAACGGTGACCGCAAAGGCAATGGTTACACCGATCCAGGGGTGCACGCCCGCCTCGTTGAGCCAATGCATGTAGGCCATTCCGGGACGTTCGTGGAAAAGATACAGCGGATAGGATGCTAGTCCAACGGCAATGAGCGGCTTCCAGGTCAGTGGCTTCAAAAGGCGGCTGCCGCGCAGGAACAGGACAAAGGGCAAGGCCACGCACGCGTAGAGTTTTAGGGCTCCCATCGCATTGTCATCAAGGGTCGGCCAACCCTGATTGAAGTCAATCACATAGCCTTCCAACAACGCGAATACCGCGACGCCGCTAACAAGGTAGAGCGGCCAGATATTGACTGCACTGCGGAACTTCCAGGCGACCAGTCCCAGCGTGAACCAGGCCAGTTCTCCTGGCTGGAACATCAGGTTTGCCGCGCCCAGCGCAAATCCGTCGACGCCCATGTGCATCAGAAACCCGGTCAACGTAGAGGCGCCCTGAATCGCGCACCAAACCCAGATGAAGCGATCACGCGGTGAAAGCCACCAGGCCAGCGCAATCAAGGCATAGAAGCGCACTTCTGCCCAAAGCGTCCAGTACACTCCCTCAACCCACCTCGGTCGGTCAGACTGGGTGTAGCCGAACAGTTCCGCTGATAGGTCTGGCGGCACAAAGAAGACCGAAGAGACATATTCCCATGCTGTCACATGCCATCGCTCGACACCGGGATAGGCGTAGGCGGTGCCTGACAGGTCGATGATCAGGGTCGATGCGGTGGCGCAGAACAGCATGGCCGGCCAGAGCCGGGCGGCACGTTTGCCCGCAAAATCTATCAGGCCGCGGGCGCGCTCTAGTGTCATCATGATAACGTAACCGGAGATCAGGAAGAACAGGCAAACACCAAAGCGTCCCGCGATCTGCAGCGGGAAGAAGTCTGCAAAGGCATCGCCATGATAGTACAGCGTCTGCTCGAACTGCGGCTCGGCCCAACGCGCCAGGAAATGATAGGCTACAACCGCCAGCGCCGCGATGCCTCGCAAGCCGTCGAGCACGTCCATACGCCCCGTGATGGGCGCTGGCGGGAAGGCGGATGAAGGGGTGCCGGGCATGGACTAGAAGGCCCGGTCAAGGCTCTCCAAATAGTCGACCAGTGCATCCAGGACTTCTTCGTCTTCGGCGTTAGCTGCCGGCATAATGGAGCCGGGTGCGAAGCCCTGAGGGTCTTGCAGATAAGCAATCAGGTTTTCGCGGGTCCACTTTCCGCCGCGCGCCTTCAAGCCATCGGAATAGGCCGGGAACGCGGTGGCGGCGATGGAGTCGCCATAGATCTTGTTGAGGCCCGGAGAGCGCTCATGGTCGCCGACCTGGAAGGAATGACACTCTGCGCACCGGTCCATCAACGTGTTCAGGCTAGTTTTCACGCGGCTTGGCAGTTCAGCATCGGCGAGCCAGCGCTGGAACCGTTGTCCTTCATCGACACGTTCCATGGCGGACATGAAGATAAGTTCGCCATTGTCGGTCCACAAAACGATGCGCCCGTCTGTGTGCTGGTGAACGTAGCGGATGCGAGACCCAATTTCGATGCGCTCGCTATAGACAACTTCGTCGCCTTCCATCCGTAGTCGGTAGATCGACTGGTCGGTAAGGGAGGAAGCCAGCATGTCCCCGTCCCAGCTTTCATGGAAGCCGTCGATTCGCGTGAGGCCGGACGACGCCACAGAGGGCACGAAAGAGAAGGCCGGTGGTTCGAACTGGGTATGGCGGCCATAGGACAGCGAATTCGGAATCGGCGTTCCGCGATAAGTTGTACCATAACTTTCCAGAGGCCATCCATAATTGGCGCCTTCGCGAATGATGTTTACTTCGTCGCCGCCACGGGGGCCGTGTTCGAACACTACCACATGGCCGGCGTCGGAGATCGCGATGCCCTGGGCGTTGCGGTGACCGGCGGACACCACACGGCCTTCGCCGGTTTCGATGTCGATGGCCAGCGTCTTGCCGTACATCGCATCCCAGTCCTGGGCGATGCCAGGTCCTTCAGACCGCATGCCATCGAGGTGAAAGTCACCGCTGGTCATGTAGAGCGTCAGCGGCGGCGAGTAGGCGAGGCGCCCGGCTGCCATATGACCTTCCATGGCCAGGTGTTCGGTCTTGAATGCCATGCATGGATCGGTGCGGAACAAGATGGTCCAGTCATCGGCGGCTGCGGCAATGTCATCGACATCGCTGGCGCCGGCAGGAAGGTCGAGCTTGGCCAATGTGTTGGTATAGCAGGCCCGATCCGGATGGTATTCGGTGTAGGATGCAATGAGGGCGGCGCCCGCCGGGCTCTCGACATGGGCCAGATCATTGTAGCGCAGATAGCCGCGGTGGAACTGGTAGTCTTCAAAAGCCGGGTCATCGGATAGTGCAATATAGGCGTCGCGATTGTTGTCCGGCACATCGATCCGCGTGCGGCGGATATCGTTCGGCCCCGATGCGGCGTAAATGTTGCCGTCATAGGCCAAAAGCAGAACATCGTCGCCGAATGACGTCAGCCCGCCGCCATTATAGGCCAGCGGGTTCTGATTGCCGGACGGGCGACCGAAATCCACCGTGCCCACTTCCGAACTCAAGCGGACGAGCGCTGAGTTATAAGTCGATGCGGTCAGGATGGGCGCCGGGCCGCCAGCAAAGAACATGTCGTTCAGCTTGTTGGTGACCTTCGAGAAAAAGGGATAGGCTGGCCCGACTTCACGTTCGCCGGATACAAAGCCCAGAAAGAAAATGAACGACATCATGCCGCCGACAATTGCGGCTGTCACGACCGCGATCAGCCAGCGTGGGAGGTCCATGAACCAATCCCAGCCATCCAGGAGATATGATCCCGTTTTTGCCAGAACGGGATGCTGGAATATGGACCGGCTCAGCTCAGACGCGGGTCCGGCTGCGGCGGTTTTGCCAAGTTTCACTTCATCGGACATGTCGAGCCTCCCTGACCTCTTGCCTGGCAGCTATTCCGCTGCCTGGGCCTGTGGTTCGTCCTTGCGGCCGATGGCAGGCATGGTCAGCGGCGGCACGGTGGGTGTGACCACTTCGGTTGTGCCCGATGCGAGGCTGTCCATCAGCATTTCTGCCATCCGCACGCCATCACGCACGGCGTAGTTGGTGCCTCGGTCCATCGGATAGATCTGGCTGAAGTTGCACATCAGAACCCCCGGGCAGGGTGTCTCGTGTGGCACCAGCTTGTTTTCCTCAAAGCCAATGTCGACGATGTGCTGGGCATTGCGCATCCGGAACAGGCCGTCATCAATGATCTGCGACGGATCAAAGTCCGGGAACATCTTCTTCAGCTCAGCGTACCAGAAGGCTTTCATCTCGTCTTCCGGCATCGACATGTACTCGTGCTCGGGCGGGATATAGTCGCCAATGTAGTAAATGTGGTTGCCATCGAAATCCTCGGTGCCGATCAGAGCGGTGAAGGAGAGGAATACAACGAACGGAGAGTTCGGCGTGTTGACGTTGTGCCAATAATAGTCGGTGATCTTCTGGGGTGTGACGAAAGACAAAACGGCCGCATCGAGATAATCCACAGAGCGGATTTTCTTGAAATATTCGGGATCGACGCTCTCATAGTCGCCAATCATCTTAGCGAGCACATTCGATGGCACCGTAGCGAGGACGCGGTCAAAGCGCTGTTCCTCACCACTTTGCAGTTTGACGATAACTTCACCCGTTTCCGGGTCGTGGCGCAGCGTTTCGATGAAAGCATTGAAGCGCACATCGGTTCCGGCATCGCGAACCGGCTTTTCGAGCGTATCGATCAGTGTACGGAAGCCGCCTTTGAAGTAGCCAAGCGCTTCACCGCCCACTTTGGCGTCGCGGCTGTCGACCCGCTGGAGCACGCGACCCCAGAGCCAGGACATGGTGACTTTGTCGTAGTAACGGTCGAACTTGCCTTTAAGCAGCGGTTCCCAGATCACGTCGGTTACCGATTGACCGGCATATTTGCGCAACCATTCCAGCGCCGTCATCCGCGACAGTTTCCGCCAGTTGCGCTCGCGCTGCAGCCAAAGAACGGTCACGCCTGCCCGGATCCGGTCAAAGAAGTTGATTGGCGTGAACTTGATCAGGTCAATCGGGCTTTCCATCGGGTACAGCTTATCGCCGTAATAGGTGGACACCGATGATTTGTGGAAGGTCAACTTATCGGACAAGCCGAGCTCTTCAGTCAGAGCCAGGATGAATTCATCCGTTTTGTAGAGAAAGTGGTAGGCCTGCTCCATGCGGTACTTGCCCGCCAAGTCATAGCCCGCGGCCAAGCCACCGAGACGGTCACCCGCCTCAAAGATTGTGACGTCCGCTTCTTGCTTGGTCAGTTCGTAGGCGGTGGTGAGGCCAGTGAGGCCGCCGCCGATGATGCCGATGCGTGGAGTGGTCATTGTCTTGAAGTCCCCTGGGGCGCAGATGAATGGGTTGATTTAGCTGTCGGCTTCCACCCGGGCGGGTCGGAAGGTGATCTTGGAATTCATGATGTATTGGATGATGAAGACGACAGGCAGTGACGCGATCTTGCCGATGTTCGCACCCAAAGCTGGATCAGCGAAGGCCGACTGAACGGCCAGGATCACCGCATATCCGGCGGCATATCCGATGATGCAGACGATGAAGAACGAGGCCATGCGCAGGAAGTAGTAGTCTTCCGTTTTGAAGTTGTGGCGCGCGTTGATCACAAAGCTGAACAGGACCGATGTTGGCACCGAGATCGAGTGTGCGAGCAACTCGCTGGTGCCAATGAAGTTGAACAGAATGAAGAACAAGATCACGTCGATCGCGCTGGCGGTGCCGCCGATCAGGGCGTACTTCACCAGGGTTTCATTCTCCCGGTAGAGCGTCATGGCCTTGTCGACAAGGCCGTTTGCTGCACCTGCGTCCGTGTCCAATTGAGACATCTTAGTTACTCCCACCAACGGTCAGGACCGTTCCCATCCCGCTTCGGCGTGCCTGACCGAAATGCGCCGCGGCGGGCGATTTCAGGTATCAGAGACACTCCGGAGCGTCAGTTTGATTCCACCACAGCGCGAGTTGCCCAATTGAAATTCCGCTTTTGGGGCAAGTGCGCTGCACTCAGTTAAACAGGAGCAAGCAGCGTGCCGTTTTGCGCTGCAGCATTCGCGTTTCCTCGATCAGGCTTCCACCGCGCTGCGCCGGCGGCGCAACACGACCGATGGCCACTTCAGGCGGCCCCAGACGAAGGCGGCTGTCGCGACATAGTTCCAGACGACGGTGATAAGCGCGCCGGCAATCGCGGGTAGGGCTGCAATCATCTGCGGATAATCATCGTGCAGGGAGGTGGCGATGCCGACATTTGCGATCACACCGAGCGAACACAATACGCCGAAGACAATGAAGCCGAGATAGAACTTCGCGCCCTTCAGCTTCCGGTCCGAATAGGTGACGAGATTGTTCACCGTATAGTTGAAGCCCATGGCGATGATCGTGGCGATCAACTGGCCTGCGCCAAACCCCATGCCGATCAGGATGGTCAATGGCAGGAAGATCGCCAGGTGAACAAGGATGCCGATGGAGTTGATGAAGGCAAAGGAAAGGAACCGGGCCGGCAGTGGCAGGACCGAGGAAATCTTCTTCTCGATAAAGAAAAGGAAAAACTCGTACATCACGCGGTTATCGAGCTTACTCTCGCCATGCTGGCGCTCGCGGAATTTGAACGGCACTTCCTTCACGCGCGGGCGGGGCTCTGCAGAGATGATGATGTCCATCAGCACCTTGAAGCCAAGCTCGGACAGATCAGGCAGGGCGCGGCGAACAACATCGCGGCGCACCACGAAGAAGCCGGTCAGCGGATCGGTCATGTCCAGATTGAACACGGCATTGGACAGCTTAATTCCATTGTTAGAGATCGCGACACGGGTTTGCGATGACAGACCGTCGGCGCCGTCTTCCGTCAGGAACCGGCTTGCTGAGACGACATCGGCTTCGCCATCGGCCAAGATCTGATACATGCCCGGCAGAACGCTTTCATCATGCTGCAGGTCTCCGTCCATCACAGCAACAATGTCAGCCGATGCGGCCAGGGCGCCTTCCACCACAGCCGATGCGAGACCGCGGCGGTTGTGACGTGAAATAAGGCGGACGCGCTGGTCTGAGCGCGCCATCGAGCGCACAATATCGGCCGTGCCATCCGGGGACGCGTCATCGACGAAGATGATCTCCCAGGCCATGCCCGAAAGGGTTTCATCCAGTCGACGAACCATCTCGCCCACATTCTTGCTCTCGTTGAACGTCGGAACGACGACCGTTAGCTTTGTGGATGTTCCATTCTGCGCCATCGTGGCGTCCCCCGGAGACCTGTGCTGCACTAAATCCGCACGCCCTGTCGGCTTACGGATGGATTTCGGCAGGGGTTATGCGAGAAGTGCGCCATGGTGGGCGGTGCGTACCTTGCAAGTGCGAAGGCAAGCGCTCCATCCAGGTTGAGGCACGAGGACCATGGCAGAAACACGCACGCCGCGCGTCTCCATCATCATTCCGGCCTATCGATGTGCAGACACGTTGCCAGCCGCGATAGAGAGCGGTCTAGCCCAATCGGCGGCGTGTGAAGTGATTGTGGTCGATGATGCTTCGGGCGACGATACCGTGGCCGTGGCGCGGGCCATGGCGGCGCGGCTCCCGGGTCTCACGGTTCTCGAGCAACCGATCAATCAGGGGCCTGCGGCGGCGCGCAACCGAGCGATATTGACGGCTCGTGGTGACTGGATCGCACTTCTAGACGCCGACGATCGGATGGAACCGGAACGTGTTGAAAACCTTCTTGCGCTTGCGGAGGCTCATCAATGGGATCTTGTGGCGGACGACCTGATCCGTGTCACGGACTGGGACGATCCGGCGTCGCGACGCCGGCACTGGCGTGACGACGAGATTGGCGAGATTGATGTGTCGCTCGCCCAGTTCGCCAGGCAGAACCACTATGACCATAGCGGTCATGGCCGTGAATTGGGGTATCTCAAGCCACTCATGAACCGCACGTTCCTTTTAGATCATGAGCTCTGGTATGATGAGTCCATGCGCCTTGGTGAGGATTTTGACCTCTATGCTCGCGCGCTCGTGGCGGAGGCGAGATTTGGCCTGACGGACCCGGCCGGATACTATGCCTTCGACACGCCGGGATCTTTGTCCAGAAGCCACCGGGCTGCAGATCTGAAACAGATTTTTCTTTCGGTGAGACGGCTGGAAACTCAATTAAAACCGGATGATGATGCGCGTGCGCCCATACGCGCCCTGCGCGTGCTGAACCACAAGAAGTGGGCCTGGGTGCGCCTGATTGAGGCGGTCCGGACTCGAAACATTATCGAGGCGTTTCAGAGTTTTGTCGCACCGCCAGCGGTCATCGGTGACCTGACGGCGCGGCTTCGTGAGCACTTTCAAGACAGTGACCGGCGCGATATTGACGCCGAAGCGTGACGCGACTGGTATGGCGGGTGCAACGTAACCAGATCAAGCCGGACTTATGCCGCTCAAATGGCAGCACCCGGTATTATCAAGGATGGGGTTCAGGTGATCGACAAGGCCTATGTTCGGCTCAGAGTGCTCGCAGAAGCGACCTGGCATGGCGCCAGGCAACGCTATTTTGCGATCTATGACCGGGTTCGGACCTTTTTCACCGATCTGGACACCGAAACTCGCCCGGAACGCGACAGCCGCAAGTCCAGCCGCCGCCGCAAGCCGACCGACACCCCAGCCCGCCGTACCAAGCGAGAGGCCCGGGTCCCAGACGACACTCGCGTTTATGCGATCGGTGACGTGCACGGGCGCGCAGATCTTCTGAAACGGCTCCTGGATCTGATCCACGCCGATATCGAGGCTGCCGAGGAAAAGCGGATCGTGGTGATTTTCCTTGGCGACTATGTCGACCGGGGCTTCCAGTCAAAAGAAGTGATCGACCATTTGTTGAGCGAGGAACTGTCCCGCTACGAAACATATTTCCTGAAGGGGAACCACGAAGCCGCTTTTGAGACATTCCTGTCAGATGCCAGTTTTGGTCCGCAATGGGCGCGTTTTGGTGGCGCTGAGACGTTGATGTCTTATGGTATCCAACCGCCCAGGGCCAAGACGGTGGCCAGCGAATGGGAAGCGGTTTGCGAACAGCTCAATCGTCAGATGCCGGTCGAGCATCGTAGCTTTCTGAGCACGCTCAGCCTGTATGCGACGCTTGGCGATTATGTCTTTGTCCATGCGGGTTTGCGGCCTGGCGTGGCGCTTGATCAACAGACGGAGCGAGACCTGCTTTGGATCCGCGAAGAGTTCTTGCGAGACGAGAATGTCTTTGACCGCGTGGTCATTCATGGCCACACGCCAATCTCGACACCGCACCATGATTTCCGCCGCATTGGCATTGACACCGGGGCCTATCTCACCGGCAAACTCACGGCGGCGTGCTTGGTTGGCACAGAGGTTTCATTCCTGTCGACATGACTATGAAGGGGAAGTGACATGAGACAGTTCAGTTTTGCAGGGCTTATGGCCATTCTGGCCGCAGCGCTGTTTTTGACGGCCTGCCAGTCTGGACCGGCTCCGGTCACTGGTGGCGAGATCGTTTCGCAGCGCGAGGCGGTGGAATACCGACTTGGCAATGGCGACCAGCTGCGAGTTGGCATTTTCGGTGAGCCGACTTTGTCCGGTGACTTTGAAGTTGACGGGACCGGAACCATCCAGATGCCCCTGATTGGTACACTCAACGTGTTGGGTATGACCGTGCCGGAGCTGCAATCGGCCATTGCCGCGCGTTATCGCAGCGGACAATTCCTGCTCAACCCCCAGGTCACCGCCGAAGTGACCAATTACCGCCCCTTCTACATGTTGGGCGAGGTGAACCGGCCGGCTGAGTATCAGTTCAGTTCCGGTCTGACCGTGATGAATGCGGTCGCAGCGGCTGGTGGCTTTACCTATCGAGCCAAACGCGATGTGGTATACATTCGCAGTGAAGGCGACGTTCAGGAACGTGGCGTTGAGCTGACATCGACGACAACAGTGCGACCCGGCGATACAATCCGTATTGGCGAACGTCTCTTCTAAATCTAAATTCCCCTAAAGGCCCAACGCCCCGCCCAGTTTTGCTGGTGCGGGGCGTTTGCATTTCTAAAGGTTACTGAAACTCTGATTACTGTTTCCCTTTTGAGGCGAATTGTTGCGCCTTTTCTTACCCAAATAAGCGAAATTGACGCTTCGTAAGCGTGAGTCTTTCTCTTTTATTCGAATTGGTTAATAAAAACTTCGGTTTTTCTTGACTTGGGCCGCTAAGACCGGCTCAAAACGAGAGTGGGATTGTGCGCGCGGGCTGGCACGCGACTTGTAAGCGTCAGGCCTGAATTCGGCAGACCAAAGCGGATGCAGGTCCGCTAACCTCACGAGGGGACCCGAGATGAAACGCAGCACTCTTTTGGCCTTTGCTAGCGCAGGAGCCGTCCTGGCCGTGCAGCCTGTGGCCAGTGCCCAACAAAACGATGCTGGTTTCTTCCAGCGAGACCGCTACCAGGCCGTCAATGAACGCTACCAGGAGGATTTCGATCCTGAACCGGTTCGTCTTGGCACATTCGTCGCCACGCCGAGCCTTGAGTTGGGCGCCGAGAGCAATGACAATGTCTTTGCCGATGAAGCCAATGAAGAGAGCGACATCATCGTTCGCATCATGCCAACGGTGGATCTGCGCAGCGACTGGAGCCGCCATGAGCTGGGTGGCCGTGTCCAGATTGAGCACAATGAATATACCGATCTCGACAGTGAGAGTGCCACCAATGCCCGCGGAGAGCTTCGTGGTCGGCTGGATGTATCCCGTGAAGTCGATTTCAACGGAACAGTGTTTGCCACTGACGAAGTTGAGGCCCGCCGCTCTGTGGCAAACCTCGACGTCTTTGAGGAGCCGGTGAATTTTCAGACCGTGGGTGCGCGCACCCAGGCCCGCTGGACCCGTGATCGCCTGCGCGCTCGCGCTGGGTATGAAGTGACTGACTACTCCTATGATGACGTGCCGCTGGTCGGCGGCGGAAGCGCGGATAACTCTGAGCGCGACTACACGTTCCACCGCGTCCGGTCTCGCGTCTCCTATGCGGTGTCGCCAGATGTCGCCTTGTTTGGCCAGGTCAGCGCAACACAGCGTAACTACAGCGAGCAGGTGCTTGTTGATGGTACCCTGGAAAACCGCGATGCCGACGGCGTGTCCATTGAAGTTGGTGCGAATTTCGAACTGCCTCAGTTGATCCGCGGTGATGTCGCCATCGGATACCTTGAAGACGACAAGGAAAGTGACGTCTTTGCAGACATTGATGGCCTGTCGGTTGAAGCAGAAGTGCAGTGGTTCCCGACCCGTTTGACAACGGTCACTTTCGACGCCGGCCGTAACGTTATCGATCCAGGTCTTGCGACCTCAGGTTCGGCAACGGCGACGGATTTTGGTGTCCGCGTCGACCACGAACTTCGCCGGAATGTGGTGCTGTTCGCCGAAGGCGGCCTGCGCACACGCGACTATGAAGATATCGACCGGGACGATGATCTGACCGATCTGCGTCTTGGTGCAACCTACAAGCTCAACAAGCGCTTCCACCTGGATGGTTACGTCGCTCGCTATGACCGCGACAGCAACAATCCCCAAGGCGAGTTTGAGCAGAACATTCTCGGGTTGGCCCTTCGGGTCTTCCCATAAACTTGCCGGCTCTGCCGGCCTGCCCGTTGAGGAGATGGGGACGTGAACAAACAAGCGCGCTTTTCGATGCCCAGGTCTATGCCCTTTGTGGGCCGGGCAGGCGCCATGGTCCCCGGACAGGAAGGTGGTCTTGATCTGAAGGCCATCTTCACCGCTGTCCGCAAGCGTTTCTTGCTGGCTGTGACAGTGTTTCTGATCACCTTCGCGGCGGTGGCGTTTTACACGCTGCAGCAAACGCCGATTTACCAGTCCAAGACCCGCTTGATGCTCGATACCCAGCAGTCGAACGTGTTTGATTTGGGTAGTGCGTTTTCAGGCCTGGCGCCGAACACGGCGGTCATCGATACCGAATTGGAAGTGATCCAATCCGAGACAATGCTGACCAAAGTGGTCGATCAGCTCGATCTCACACGTCACGCCGAATACAACTACACTATGCAAGAGCCTTCGGGCTTCAGTAAGACCGTGGACGACGCCAAGAGCTTTGTGAAAGCCCTGATCCCCGGCGTCGGCGGTGGTGAGGATGGCGATGTCGGTCCTCCGATGACGCCGGAAGAAGAACAGCAGGCCATCCATGCTTATGCTGTCTGGAAGCTCCAGCGGGCCATCGGCGTGAACCGTCTCGGCCCGACTTACATCATCGACATCCGAGCGACGGCGGAGTCGCCTGAGTTGGCGGCCGAAATCGCCAATGGTGTTGCTGATCAGTACATCGTCGAGCAGCTTGAAGCGAAGCTGGAAGCAGTGCGCCGCGAAAACCTCTGGCTGTCTGAACGTCTCGGAACGCTCAAGGATGAAGTCAACGCAAAGGAAAACGCTGTCGAAGCAAAGCGGGCCGAAGAAGGCATCCTCTTTGCCGGGCAAGATACGCTCACCGAACAGCAGATCCGAGATCTGACCGGTCAGCTGACATCTGCGGAGTCCCGTCTCCAGGAAGCACAGTCCAATCTGCGCGCCGCACGCGCCTCTGGCGGAACAGACTCCACCGGCGCTTTGAGTTCGGGCGTCATTGCCAATCTGAAAGCCCAGCGCGCAGATGTTCAACGCCGCGCAGCTGACCTGGCCACGCGCTACGGCCCGCTTCACCCGGAACGTGTTGCCGTGAACAATGAGCTGACCGATCTCGACCGCCAGATCGCAAGCGCGGTTGGCCAAATCGTATCCAACCTGGAGCAGGAAGAAGAGATCGCCCAGACACGCGTGAACGACTTGCGCCGGCGGGTGAATGCTGCGCGCAGTGTCCTGATCCGAAATGCCGCTGCAGGTGTTGAAATTCGCGAACTGGAACGCGAAGCTGAAGCCGCGCGCCTCCTGTACGAGGATTTTCTCAACAAGTTCCAGGTCAGCGCCGAAGGTGAAGACCTCGCTCAGGCCAATGCCCGTGTTCTGACCCAAGCTACGCCTCCCGGAGGCCAGGCAGCGCCAAAAACCATGCTGAACCTGATCCTTGGCTTGTTCTTCGGCGGTTTGGCTGCAGGCGCTGGCATTCTGGCGGCTGAGCTTCGGGAAAATCATTTCGCCACCGGCGAAGAGATCGAGCGGGCATTCGGTGTGCCAGCGATCGGATCTGTGCCACTGTTGCTTGGACGCGGCCGGAAAAATCCTGGCGACTATGCCATCGAAAATCCCTTATCTGCCTATTCCGAAAGTATCCGAAACATTCGCGCGTCGATCGTCTTTGCCGACCTCGACAACCCAGCCAAGACCGTGGCCATTTGTTCGTCGCTTCCTAATGAAGGCAAGACGATGACCACCTATTCGCTGGGCCGTTTGTCGGCTTTGTCTGGCGCCAAAACGCTTGTCATCGATGGCGACTTCCGCCGCCGTCAGCTCACCGAAGCGGCCAAGCTCGATCCCGATGCCGGCCTGATTGAACACCTGTTCGGCGAAGTGGCGCTGGATGATGCACTGCACATCGATGAAGCGACGGGCATGCACGTCCTGCCGCTCACATCGACGCGTAACACGCCGCGTGATGTGTTTGGCTCGCGCGCCTTTGATGCACTACTGCAGCGTCTCGACGCTACCTACGACCTGATTGTAATCGACACCGGTCCACTGCTTTTGATGGCGGAAAGCCGCGTGATCGTCTCGAAAGTCGACCAGGTGATCGTCGTGGCCAAGTGGCGTCACACCACCCGCAATGCACTCGAGCAGACGATGGGCATCCTGAACCAGTTCAATGCCAGCATTGCCGGCATCGCCCTGACCTTTGTGGACCTGCGCAAGCGCCGCTTCCTCGGCACCAGTTCAGCGTCCTACAAAGCCTACAGCAAGTACTACTCTGAAGGGGGCGGCAAGTAAGTCCGCTCCCCCGGCTGGGCCAGGGGGGATGTATCTCATGACCCAAAAACTGTTTCTCTTTTCGATTGTGCCGTTGCTGCTCCTGGCGGCGTGCGAACAGCCATCCGAAGCCGCTTCGCCTGAGATGCCGGTTGCTGCGCCAGCAAAAGCGCCCTACGCGCCATCTGCCCCGCTGGACGATAAAGCACGCGTGACAGCGGCGAATTTTGAAGGCGATGCCAATCTCACCGACGATGTTGAACCTTCGTTTGTAAAGCACTTTTCCGAAGGCCATGACCGGCGCTGGTACAAAGCCGATTTTGCCTATTCCGGTCCCGTTCAACGGGCCGGTTGGGAAGCCGATCACATCACCTTTGATGGCGATGATGTCGAGCTGAAAATCACGCGCGAATACAAGGATGTTCTGCCGTTTACTGGCGCGGAATATCAGCGGCGCGGCGAGTATCACTATGGCCGCTATGAGGTGGTGATGAAGGCCGCCCGTGGCTCTGGTTTGGTGTCTTCCTTTTTTACCCATACCGGGCCGTCCCAGAACGGTGATCCGCACGATGAAATCGACATCGAGTTCCTTGGCCATCGCACCAGCGAGCTTCACATCAACCATTTCGCAGACGGCGACATGGCCGGGTCCACTTATGTGCAATTGCCTTATGATGCTGCTGATGTGTTCCAGCTCTACGCCTTCGATTGGTTGCCCGACGAGATCATCTGGTATGTCGCCGAGGAGGAAGTGTTCCGCGTCACCAGCCAGGAACATCCGCTTCCCGTAACACCGTCCAGGCTGATCATGAATCTCTGGACCGGGTCTCAGAACCAATATGCCTGGCACGGCCGACCAACCTTCAAGACCGGCGCCACAGCTGAGTATATTTGCGTGTCTTACACGGTGCTGGGAGATCAAGGCGCTGAGCAATGCAGTGACACATTCGACGCTGACTTGCCGCCCCTCTTCGGGAGTGCTGAGTGATGGACGGCTCGATCACACAGGGTGTGTTCGAAAACGCGTCACCGCCCGGAATTGACACGCCAGCAGCGGACGTTGCCCGCGTCGCCGAAGACGCAATGAGCATTGCCTATCTCGGTCATGATGCTTGTGACGCAGCGGTGCGCCGGCGCGTGAAAGCCCTGGTAGATGACGGGTTTGGCGTTCACGGGTTCATGCCGCGCCGGCGCCCCCGGTCCAAGGCGTTCTGGCCCCATACCGATCTCGGTGAAACACTGGACGGCGCGTTCGCCCAACGGTTCCGGTTCATCTTTTCCGGCGCCGAGCGAGTGGCATCAGAGCCGGCCTTTCAATCGGCTGATGTCATTATTGCGCGCAACCTGGACATGCTCGCCATGGCGTTTGAAGCCAAACGCCGGGCCGGGCTGGATACCCCGGTGATCTATGAGTGTCTCGACGTTCATCGCCTGCTCACCCGCACGGATGTCGTTGGAAAAGCAATGCGCCGTCTGGAACGAAGTTTTGTGAAACGGTGCAAAGCGGTCTGGGTCAGCTCTCCCGGATTTCTCGATCACCATTTCCACGTGCACCACCAGGGGCACTACCAGTCTTTCCTGTTGGAGAACCGGCTGCCAGAAAGCGGCGAGTATGGGCCACGGCCTGATCAGCCAAAACCGGTTGACGTCCGCCCGCTTAGTGTGGGCTGGGTTGGCAATCTCAGGTGCCAGCGCAGTTTCGACTTGTTGCTCGGCCTGGCAGATCAGTTTGGCGATGCCATTGCGATCCACTTGCATGGTCAGCCAGCGCGCACGGAGATTCCGGTTTTTGAACCGGAGATCGAACAGCGTGACAATGTTCACTTCCACGGCCGGTATGATGGGGCAGCCGCTCTGGCGCGTGTCTATGATGGTCTTGATGCTGTTTGGGCCGGTGACTTCATGGAAGCTGGTGCCAATTCCGAATGGCTTTTGCCCAACCGGATTTATGAAGGCGGCTATTTCGGTGTGCCTCCGATCGCGCCGTCTGGCACCCAGACCGCCAAATGGATCGAGGGCCACGGTGTGGGCGTGCTGTTGAGTGAACCGCTGGCGGATACGCTGCCCGCATCGATCAGAACGTTGATCGCCGATAAAAGCCCTTTGAACATTTGCCGTGAGCGCCTTCTAGGGCTGCCCAATCGCGTGTTCGTCGAGCCCGTGGGCACATTGAAAGAGCTACTTTCCAACAGTTTGAACTCGGAGCCTGCACCATGAGCCCGGTTCAGGTCATGCAGGGCAACAACGTCCACAGTGTATCGCGCTCCGGGTCCGATGAGGGCTTTTATGGTGCGCGCTGGTGGGAACAGGTACTGCTGGCGCTCTGGTTCTATACAACCTTCATCTCGCGGCCGGGTGACTGGATTTTCCTGTATCCTCTGGCGCTGTATTTTGTGGGTTCGTTTGTTTATTACCATCACCGCATGGTGCCGCTGGCGCTTCGCAGCATCCTGATCTTCCTCTTACCGATATTAGCGATGCTCTCCTGGGGGTGGTCGGCTGCGCCTGCCGATGCGATGAGATTCGGCATAATGTGGGCGCTGACCGGCGTTATCGCGATTTACATCGCCGGTCGCTTTGCGCCCCATGAAATCATAAGGGCTTTGTTCTTCGCCGGTTTGGTAACCGTTATCCTTGTCTCGCCGGAAATGACCCATTTCGGTCGAAATGGGCCGTGGCAGGAGAAGAATATCTTTGCCGTGCGTATGGTGGTTATTCTGGTGGCGGCTATGGGCGTGGCCTTCAACCGGCGCGAGATGCTTGGCCTGAGATTGCTTGCGGTGCCACTGATCCCGACCTGCTACCTCTTTATCATCATCGCGCAGTCGGCGACGTCTTTGATATTCGGCACTGCGGCCATTCTCGCCATGGGAACAGTCTGGATCTTCTGGTCCAGATTCGCTTCTGTCCCACACTTGCGAAGCTTTTTCCTGATTGTTCTTGGATGCCTGGCGCTGGCAGCATTTTTCTTCGTCGCCAACATGACCCAGAATACGATGTACGAGGATTTCCTCGCATCTTTGGGAAAGGACTCCACGCTGACCGGGCGCACCATGCTATGGGACGCCGCTGACCGTATCGTGGAAGAAAAGCCCCTGTTCGGAGTCGGCGCTGAAGGCTTTTGGCTTTGGCGACATGGTGAGGCGCAAACGCTTCTGGAGCTTTCCTACAAGGAGCCCGGCACGCGTTTTTCCTTCCACAATTCCTATCTGGAAGTGCAGGTTCACCTCGGGCTTGTTGGACTGGCCATGCTTTATGCAGTGGTGGCCTGGTGCCTCGGTCGCACGATCCTGACCTGGCTTCGCACCCAGTCTATTGTCCGCTCTTTCTTCCTGCTGATCTCTGCGATCGTGTTCATCTCGACGTTCACGGAAAGCTGGCTGTATAGCGTCTTCGATATTCTGGTGACGATTTTCTACGTGTCGGCCATCTCAAGCATAATGCGCGGGTTCTCTATGAACGAGACCGAAAAACTGGATGCCGAAGAACACGAAGCCGGCCTTGCTGATGGCGCCTACGGAATGGCTGAATGATGTCTGGGATCGATGTTTCCATCGTGATGGCGGCCTGGAACGCGGCAGATCACATCGCACCGGCGATCCGGTCTGCGCTGAGCCAAAAAGATGTCGCGCTGGAACTGATCATCATTGATGACGCCTCGCCCGATGAAACCCTTGCAGCTGTCCGCCGCGCGGCCCGCAATGATCCACGCCTTCGCCTGGAGCGGTTGCAGGCCAATGGTGGACCCTCTGCCGCGCGCAATCGTGGGCTGGAACTGGCTACTGGTCGCTATATCGCCGTGCTTGATTGCGATGACAGTTTCTCACCCGGCCGCCTCGCGCGGCTCGTGCACCGCGCAGACGATACCGGTGCAGACATCATCGCGGACAATATGAGTCGCATCACAGAACTGGGCGCGCCGAGCGCGTCGGGCACACCATTTCTAAATCCCGACCATCTTGATGGCGCCAGTTGGATCCGCTTGTCGACCTATCTCGATCCGGCGACGGCGCGGATGTATGGCGAAGATCTGGGCTATTTGAAACCGTTGTTCCGGCGGGAAATCCTGGACCGCACGGGGCTGCGCTACGACACAAAACTGCGCAATAGCGAAGACTTCTATCTGGTGGCGGAACTGCTTGCGGCTGGGGCGCGGTTCCTGCTGGAGCCGTCACGAGGTTACAACTATCTTGTTCGGCCAGGATCCATTTCCCACCGCCTTACGCCGGACATGACCCGCGCGCTTGTAGAGGCCCATTCCGATTTCAGTGCCCGCCATGCCTTGGACATGAACCACGGCGCCAAGAAGGCGTGTCTGGCACGTGCGCAGATGCTGGCGCGCAGTCATGCGTTTGAGCGCGTGGTGGCCGCGATCAAGGCGAAACGCCCAGGTGGCGTGTTTGGCGTCATCTCGAGTGAACCCGCGAACCTGCCTCATATTGCAGGCCGGTTGATGGGGATTGGATTAGGCAAGCTTGGGCTTGGCGGCGCCTAGATCAGGGCGAATATGACCCAGATGGCGCTGGCCCATATGGCGGCGCAAAAGCCAGAAAACGCCAAGTATACTTGCCAGCGCGGCAGTTTTGTCGGTTCGGTGGAACGGCGCGATCGCACCGGCATTGCGGTGGAAAAGGCCGTGTCAGACGGGGCCGTGCGGATCTCTGTCATTGCACACTTTCAGTGACTTCACGCAGTTCGCCACGTTATCAACGAGGCGGTCGATCAACCTGAACCTGACTCGCGGACATCGCCTGCAGATACTGTGTCGATTCCGTGAATCCACTAAAATAATGGTTAGGTTAAGATTAACGCGACGCGGGCGTGACTGTGAAAGCACAGTGTTTCACCGGTCCATGGCATGGATATTGAAGCTTCCATTGCAAATACTGGCGCTCCGCCAGTGTGTTGTGCTGCGCAGTGGGTTCACCAATGGCCATACATAGCAGAGACCTGCATACGGCTTCGCTAACCGCGGGGTCCAGACATGCAGACCCTGAGCAAGTCATTGTTGCAATCCCGGTTCTCAATGAAGTTGATCATATCGAGAACTGTGTCGCGTCGCTGATGGATGGCGATGACCGGCTGCAGTGTGTTCGATTCTTTGTGGCCGACGGCGGCAGTACGGATGGCACGCGGGCATTGCTCGATGCTTTGAAAGCGCGCCACGCAAACTTCGATTGGATTGATAATCCCGACCGATTGCAATCAGCCGGCATCAATCTGGTGGCTGAACTTCACGGCGGCGATGCATCTACGCTTGTTCGGTGTGACGCCCATTCCATATACCCTCCCGGGTATGTGATGAGCGTGGCCGATTCACTGCTTCTGTGGGGCTCAGCATCGATTGTTGTGCCCATGGATGCGGTTGGAGAGGGATGTTTCGAAAAGGCGAACGCCTGGATCGTCGATACGCCTTTAGGTTCGGGTGGCTCGGCCCACCGCGGTGGTGCGACATCCGGTTTTGTAGACCATGGACACCATGCCGGTTTCGACCTGGCCATGTTTCGCAAAATTGATGGCTATGACGAGAGTTTTTCCCACAATGAGGACGCGGAGTATGACACGCGTGTTGCGGCTGCGGGCGGGCAGATTTATCTCGACGCCGATATCCGGCTTGCCTATCGTCCGCGGCCCACAGCGCGCAAACTATGGCGGCAATACTTCAACTACGGAAAGGGCCGCGCGCGCACGATTTTAAAGCACAACGTCCGCCCGCGCCCACGTCAGCTCTTTCCGGTGCTGAGCCTGTTGGCACTTGCCGGTAGCGCTATCCTGGCGCCATTCACGCTGCTTGGTTGGATCTATCCGGCGATCTATTTCGGCGCGTTGGCCGCGTCATCAGTGTGGCTGATGGTCAGGCATCGGTCTGCATGCGGGCTGCTGGGTGGCCTTGCTGCGCTTGTTATGCATGTCAGCTGGGCGTTCGGTTTTCTGAAGCAAGTGCTTTCGCGCTAGTCGTCTCAAGAAAAGGTGCTTCCCTAGTAAGCGCCTTTTTTCAGCAGGATCGCAGGAACCGATTTTACCAAGATCATTGTATCGACCGCCACCGATTGGGTTTTGGCGTAGTCCACATCCATCGCCACCCGCTCGTCATAGCTGGTGTCATTGCGCCCGCTGATCTGCCAGATCCCCACAACACCCGGCTTGAGGGCATCATAGGCGGCGATATCGCGGCCGTAGCGGCGCACTTCGTCTTCAACGATGGGCCGGGGCCCGACAATCGACATGTCGCCTATGATGATGTTCCAGAGCTGTGGAAGCTCATCGAGGCTGTATTTGCGCAGGAAGCCGCCATGGCGCGTCAGGCGTGGATCGTCTTTCAGCTTCTGGTTTTCTTCCCACTCGGCGCGCAGGATCGGGTCACTCTCCAGCACCGTTTTCAGCTTGGCGTCGGCGTCGCGAACCATCGTGCGGAACTTGTAACATTTGAAGGCCTTGCCATCTTTACCGCGCCGCGTGTGCGCGAAGATCACCGGGCCGCCATCATCCAGGTAAACCCAGACCGCCAACGCCAGGAGCCCAGGGGCAGCGAATATGGCTGCGGGTACCGCGATCAAAAGGTCCATGATCCGTTTGAGCTTGGAAGATCCGCCGTGCCAAGTATTGCGGCTCGGATACTCCAGTAGCTCGCCCATGGCTGGGGCGGCCTTGGAGTCTTCCTGAATTGCAGATTTCATGGTCATATCGTCTGGACCCCGTCCCGATTCGAGTCGTTCAGACGGTTGCCACACAAGAACTGAGCCAGATTCAGCGTTCTGCACTGTAGGCCCCCCCATTTACTCACCAGATCCGTGCGGGGCACGGATCGTCCACTGCCTAAGGTTAATGCACAGCAATCCTGCGGTTGCGAACGGTTTCTCGTATGAGGCGAGATCTGGCTGCAATTTGCCGGTTTCTCGCTTGTTTGGTGGTCAAATTCCCCTCAGCTGCCGAAGTTGAGGGCAGGGTTTTCGAATTCGCGACACCCAAATAATGAAAATCCCCCGGCGTATTGGCCGGGGGATTTATGGGAAGGCGTGCTAGAAACGAGGGGGATACGCCCTCCCCAAATGGCGACGACGAGGATCAGTCGCCATTTGTTGTCGAAGTCATGTTTCCGGTCTGGAACGTCGCAGAATTACCGATCGCGGTTGCTGTACCGATCACCACGCCCGCATTTGGCGCATTCATGATGCCGGTGGCGTAGATGTTGCCCGAGTTGAACTGCGAAACGGTGCCCGACAGGCTGGCATCGTTACAGGCGGTACACAGTGTTGCACTTGCGGCGTTACCGATAGAGGTAGATGTCAGTTGCGCGACCCCGCCGGTAGCAGACGCGCCATCAAAGCTGGCCTGGCTGCCTACCGCACCAAAATTCGATTGGATGGTGTGCAAGGCGGTATCTGAGCCGATATTGCCGACCACAGCAGAGTTGCCAACGCCATAGGATGAAACCGCGGCATGGCCGTTCCAATTGTCCAGCGTCACCCAGGACCGAGCGTCAATCTCGCTCTCATTGCCCTGGTAAAGCTCAGATCCTTCCCGGCCGAGTGAGGTGTAGCCCCACTCATTGTGAAGGACGTATGAGTTGCCTGAAGCGGTCGTGGTGACGATGGCGCCATTGGCACTACCGGCATAGACATCGCTGACGGCCTGGATGGTCTCGCCTGTTGCAGTGGTTTGAACCGCGCCCTGGATCGAAGTGGTGGTGCTACCGGTTGAGGTGATAGAGTTTCCGCCTGCTGTTGTTGCAATGGCCGCCGTGGCGCCCACGCAGCAGAAATCGGCATCCGTTGTGGCCGTCACCGAACCGTTTGAGGC
>JBCCAA010000117.1:0-4997 GCA_039815055.1 Pseudomonadota bacterium
CAAGCGCGCCGCGAACATTCTGCGCGCCGAAGAGAAAAAAGACGGCGCGAAATTCGATGCGCCCGTTAAATCCGACCTGCTCTCAGAGCCCACGGAACATGCCTTGCATGATGCAGTGAATCGGGCCGAGCCACATCTGGATGCGGCCCTTGAAAAAGAGGATTTTGAAACCGCGATGACTGTGCTGGCAGACCTGCGTGCACCCACCGATGCGTTCTTCGACAGTGTCATGGTGAACACAGACGATTCTAAAGTGCGCGCGAACCGGTTGAATCTCCTTGCTGCGCTGCGTGCTGCGGTGCACAAAGTCGCAAATTTTGCAAAGATTGAAGGGTGACCTTGGCGCAGACTTCGGCCACCTTCAGAGCGAATGTAAGGCCCGCGCGAGTGGGCGGAAATAGAGTTGGGGAACTTGAGCATGGCTAGTGAAACCTTCGTGTACAGCTTCGGCGGCGGCAGCTCTGACGGTGATGCCTCGATGCGCAACCTGCTCGGCGGCAAGGGCGCAAACCTCGGCGAAATGGCCAAGCTGGGCCTGCCCGTTCCCCCCGGTTTCACCATCTCGACTGATGTCTGCACCGCCTATTATGAGCTGGGCAATGCCTATCCCGATGGCATGGACGCGCAAGTTGAAACGGCGCTGACCAAGCTGGAAGCTGACTCCGGCAAGGCTTTCGGCGACCCGGAGAACCCGCTTCTGGTCTCTGTTCGCTCCGGCGCGCGCGCCTCCATGCCAGGCATGATGGACACTGTGCTCAATCTCGGTCTCAATGAAGAGACCGCGAAAGGCATGGCCGCCAAGGCCGGCGAGCGGTTCGCCTATGACAGCTATCGCCGCTTCATCCAGATGTACTCCAATGTGGTGCTTGGCCTGCGCCATGACACGTTCGAACACATCCTTGATGATTACAAAGAGCGCGAAGACTATAGCCTCGACACCGAGATGACCGCTGAGGACTGGAAAGAAATCATCTCCCAGTACAAGGCCGCGATTGTGAAAGAGCTCGGCCAGCCCTTCCCGGATGATCCAAAAGACCAGTTGTGGGGCGCCATCGGTGCCGTGTTCGGCTCCTGGATGAATGACCGGGCGATCACCTATCGCAAGCTGAACGACATTCCCCATGAGTGGGGCACTGCGGTCACGGTTCAGTCCATGGTTTTCGGCAATATGGGTGAGACGTCGGCAACCGGTGTGGCGTTTACCCGCGACCCCTCCAACGGCGACAACATCTTTTACGGTGAGTTCCTGATCAACGCCCAGGGTGAAGATGTGGTGGCCGGCATCCGAACGCCTGCGCCGATTTCCCGCGAACGCGCTGCCGAACTTGGCAGTGATGAACAAAGTCTGGAAGACGCCATGCCGGCGGTGTTCGCCCAGCTCAACGATGTCGCCGCCACGCTCGAAAAGCACTATCGTGACATGCAGGATCTGGAGTTCACGGTCGAGGACGGCAAGCTCTACATGCTGCAGACCCGCAACGGGAAACGTACCGCCGCCGCGGCGCTGAAACTCGCCGTTGATATGGTGGAAGAGGGGCTGATCACCGAAGAAGAAGCTGTGCTGCGTCTTGAGCCGAGCCAACTCGACCAGTTGTTACACCCGACCATTGCCGAAGACGCCGTGCGTGATGTGCTGGTCCAGGCCCTCCCGGCCTCACCCGGCGCGGCGGTGGGTGAAGTGGTGTTTGACAGTGATGAAGCAGCGCACCTGGCCGAACGCGGTGTCGATGTGATTCTCGTGCGGGTCGAAACCAGCCCCGAAGACATTCATGGCATGCATGCGGCGAAAGCCATCGTTACGGCGCGCGGCGGGATGACATCTCACGCTGCTGTGGTGGCGCGCGGTATGGGCCGGCCTTGCGTCTGCGGCGCTGGGCACATGCAGATCGACGGCGAGGCAGGTGTGTTCCGCGTTGCGGGCCGCGAAGTGAGAAAAGGTGATGTCGTCACCGTGGATGGCGCGGCCGGTGAAGTGTTGATGGGTGCGGTCAAAATGCGCCAGCCAGACCTTTCCGGCGATTTCGCCAAGCTGATGGAGTGGGCCGACCGGGCGCGCACGCTCAAAGTTCGCACCAATGCCGAAACACCGGCGGACGTTAAAACGGCCGTGGAATTCGGCGCCGAGGGCATCGGCCTTTGCCGCACCGAGCACATGTTCTTCGATGCGGAGCGGATTGCTGTCGTTCGCGCCATGATCCTGGCGGAAAGTGAAGCAGGACGCCGTGAAGCGCTGGCCAAGCTGTTGCCGTTCCAGCGCTCTGATTTTGAAGAGATTTTCACGCTAATGGAAGATCGTCCAGCGACGATCCGTTTGCTCGATCCGCCGCTGCATGAGTTCCTGCCTCATACCGATGAGGATATGGCGGCGGTGGCAGAGGCCTCTGGCCTTGATGCGGCGGCGCTCAAGCAAAGAGCCGAGGAGTTGCACGAGAGCAACCCGATGCTTGGCCATCGCGGCTGCCGTCTCGGCATTTCCTATCCGGAGATCTACGAAATCCAGGCCCGCGCTATTTTCGAGGCGGGTGTGGCTGTGGCTGAAAAGACCGGGCGTAAGCCTGTCCCCGAGGTAATGATCCCTCTCGTCGCAACGCATGCGGAACTGGCGATCCTGAAAGATGTCGTGGACCGCGCTGCGCGGGCTGTGTTCGAGGCCTCAGGGACAACGCTGGAATACATGGTGGGAACCATGATCGAATTGCCGCGTGCAGCCTTACGCGCAGGCGAAATTGCCCAATCGGCCGAATTCTTCTCCTTTGGCACTAACGATCTCACTCAAACCACGCTTGGGATTTCGCGTGACGATGCGGGCCGCTTCCTCAAGACTTACGAGGAAATGGGCATTTACGAGAAAGACCCGTTTGTGACTCTGGACCAGTCTGGTGTCGGCGAGCTGGTGGATCTGGCGGCCGAGCGCGGACGCAAGACGCGACCGGGAATCAAACTTGGCATCTGCGGCGAACATGGCGGCGATCCAGCCTCTGTCACATTCTGCCACAAGGCTGGTCTGCACTACGTGTCGTGTTCACCTTATCGTGTTCCGATTGCGCGACTCGCAGCTGCCCATGCAGCGCTAAAACCGACTGATTCGTAAAAAGCAGCCTGTAGCTGGTTAACCAGGGGTGTTGTTAATTTGCAACAGCCCAGTGCTCGTAGTTCGCCTCGATGGCGAATTCTGACCGCCTTTAAAGGGCGTATATTCAACGTGTTAGGGTGGGGTTCCATGGGGGTTGCGGCGGGCTTCAAATGCGTCGTTTCGCACCTTCATAATAATTAACGTCCCAAATTCCGGTCAGGAACTTGCACAGCCATGGCGCGTAGTCATATGGGCGTGTCCTGATTGTCACGTGCCTTTGTGTTCAGGGGCCGTTCAAAGACCCGGCGAGACAAGCTGGGCAGCAGGCCGAATAAACTTGGTGGGACAGGTATGTTTACCTTTCTGAAACTGACAAAGCGGTTTAAGTCCGTAACGAATGCGCAATTCCGCGCAATGAAACGGTGTTGGCTGGTCATGACAGACGTCGAACGGCGTACAGTTATGATGCGTGGCGTATCTGTTGCCGCGTGCGCGCTTGCTGTGACCACAGCGCTGCCGATGATTGCTGACCGCAATGAGACCGAACGGCTGGAAGCGGATGCCCGCGAAGGTGCAACGCTTTTTGCTGAACTTGGCGATGCTGGCGAAGCTACCCGTGCTCACCCCGAGGCGCCGTCGCTGGTCCAGCATCCGTGGATTGTCCGCATGGAAGACAGCTTTGAGCGCGCCGATCAGGCTGTGCTCAGCGCCCATGCGTCGCGCAACAGAGACATGGCTGCTCTGACCAATCTGGCCGACTTTGATCCCGTCAGCCTGAAAGAGGCTGAGCACCTGACGGCAGAACATACCTGCATGTCCGAAGCGGTTTATTATGAAGCGCGCAGCGAAAGCACAAGCGGACAGCTGGCTGTTGCTGAAGTGATCGCCAACCGTGTGCGCGATCACCGATATCCCAATTCAATCTGTGAGGTTGTCTACCAGGGCGCGACCCGCACCACCGGCTGCCAGTTCACCTTCACCTGTGATGGCGCACTGGCATTGCGGCCGCGCGGTGAGCGTTGGGAAAAGGCCAAATCGGTAGCTGCCCAGGTGGTGATGAACCTGAATGAACCGCGCACCGGTGCGGCGACCCATTATCACGCGACATATGTCGATCCGGTCTGGAACTCCGGTCTGGTTCGTACAGAAAAGATCGGCCTGCATATCTTCTATCGCTTCCCGCAAGGGCGAGAATGGTCAGACGCGCGTGCCAGACTGGCCGCCCGCCGTACCCGAGAAGCCCAGGCGCGAATTCAGACGGTGTCAGCAGACGCTCCTGTCGCCGCAACGCGCCCATTGAACGTTATCCAGGCATCTGCGCCTGAAACCAGCGCGACTGCTGCGCCATAACACCATGGCTGATCCCGTCACATTCGAAGCCGTTGATGAGTATATCAACGGCTTGTTTGTGGAATCCGACCCTGTTCTAGATCTGGCTTTGGGGCGAGCGGAAAGTGCGGGCTTGCCGGATATTTCTGTTTCTCCCGGACAAGGGAAACTCCTTTATTTACTTGCGAAGATGATCTGCGCCCGCCGTATTATCGAGGTGGGCACGCTTGGTGCGTACTCCACCATCTGGCTTGCACGCGCGCTGCCGAAAGGCGGAGACTTACTGTCGCTGGAATTGGACGTGGGCCATGCAGATGTGGCACGCGGCACGATTGAAGCTGCTGGATTGTCGGATGTGTGTGAAATTCGCGTCGGTCCCGCGCTCGACGCCATGAAGATCTTGGATCAGCCCGTCGATTTTGTCTTTCTAGACGCCAACAAGGAAGCCTATCCGGCGTATCTGAGCCAGGCTGTCCGACTTACGCGGCCCGGTGGCCTGATCGTTGCTGACAATGTGGTACGCCGCGGCGAAGTGATTGCGCCAGAAGATCTAAATCCGCAGGCGATCGGCGCTGCTGCGTTCAACCAGGCACTG
>JBCCAA010000037.1:0-29080 GCA_039815055.1 Pseudomonadota bacterium
GAAGACGCAAAGGCACCGGTCAAGAAGGGCAACACCCGCGGCAGCGAGCGCACCGATGATCCGGTCCGTATGTATCTGCGCGAAATGGGCACGGTGGAACTGTTGTCGCGCGAAGGCGAGATCGCCATCGCCAAGCGCATTGAGGCGGGGCGCGACGCCATGATCCGCGGCTTGTGCGAAAGCCCGCTGACGTTTGAAGCCATGATTGTGTGGCGCGACGAGCTCATGAATGAGCGCATCCTCCTGCGCGACCTGATCGACCTTGAGGCCACCTATGGCGCGGAAAATCCGCCGCCGGAGCCCGAGGAAGAGGAGGACGAAGACGAGGCGGAAAACTCCGAAGACAGCGATTCCGACGATGATGATGACGACGATGAGGATGAGGACGAAGGCGCAGCCATGTCCATGTCCGCCATGGAGGCCGAGCTTCGCGACGGCGTTCTGGAAAAGCTCGACCAAATCGCCGGCGACTTCAAAAACTACCGCAAGCTCCAGGAAAAACTGGTCGAGCGTCGCATGGAAGGCAAGGGCCTGACGCCCAAGGATCAGGAAAAGTATGATGGCTTCCAGCTGGCCATCGTCGACAGCCTGAAGACGATGCACATCAACAATGCCCGCATCGAGGCGCTTGTTGAACAGCTCTACACCATCAACAAGAAGCTGATGGGCCTGGAAGGCCGCTTCATGCGTCTGGCCGACAGTCAGGGCGTGCCGCGCAAGGATTTCCTCGACACCTATCTCGGCCACGAGCTGGACCCGAACTGGATTGAAGATGTCACCGGCCGGTCCAAGAAATGGGACCGCTTCCTGGAGCGCGAGATCGAGAAAATCCTCACCTTGCGCGAAGAAATCTCTGCGCTGGCCCAGGAACTGGGTGTGCCGATTGATGATTTCCGCCTGATTGTTCAGCGCGTGCAAAAAGGTGAACGCGAGGCGCGCATCGCCAAGAAGGAAATGGTCGAGGCCAATCTGCGGCTCGTCATCTCCATCGCCAAGAAATACACCAATCGCGGCCTGCAATTCTTGGATCTGATCCAGGAGGGCAATATTGGCCTTATGAAGGCGGTGGATAAGTTCGAATATCGCCGCGGCTATAAATTCTCCACCTATGCCACCTGGTGGATCCGCCAGGCGATCACCCGCTCTATCGCAGATCAGGCGCGCACCATCCGTATCCCGGTGCACATGATCGAGACGATCAACAAGATCGTGCGCACCCAGCGCCAGATGCTCCACGAGATCGGCCGCGAGCCAACCCCGGAAGAGCTGGCTGAAAAGCTCGGCCTGCCGCTGGAGAAGATCCGCAAGGTTCTGAAAATCGCCAAGGAGCCGATCAGTCTCGAAACGCCCATCGGCGATGATGAGGACAGCAATCTGGGCGACTTCATCGAGGATAAGGCCGCGCTTTTGCCCGTCGATTCCGCGATTCAGAGCAATCTGCGCGAGACCACCACCCGCGTCCTCGCCTCGCTGACCCCACGTGAAGAACGTGTGCTACGCATGCGTTTCGGCATCGGCATGAACACCGATCACACCCTGGAAGAGGTCGGCCAGCAATTCTCGGTGACCCGGGAACGCATTCGCCAGATCGAGGCCAAGGCCCTGCGGAAGCTGAAGCACCCGTCGCGGTCAAGGAAGCTGCGGAGTTTCCTGGATACGTGAATCACAATCTGAGTTGAAGAAAGGGGACCAAATGCTCATTCAATACTATTCGAAATCGATCATTCTCGCCTTATTGATGTGTGTTTCATTTTCAATGGGAATTGGAACGGCATCTGCACAATCTCAGACAAACTTGGTGAATACTAATAATCCAACTCAATTCACCCGCGATTTTCTATCTGATCTCGAAGCAGAGGGAATAAGTGCATCCGCTGATTTGTTTGCTGAGATGGGATTGGAGTCACCACAAATTTCTTCCACGATCACAATGCTGGCATCGCAAGAAGGAGAAGCCAGTACGCGTTGGACTTCGATGATTGGAGAGGCAGACTCTGCCGGGGTGCTGCGGCAAGCTTATGCCTACTCTTACTTAGGTAACAATGTTTGGTTGTACCATCGTTTGGATTTTGTCCGTGTGTCTGATGATATGTAGGCGCTTTCGAATATCTCGTTCCATTCAGACCATAATCAGGTATTGGCGAACGATTTCAGTTTTCTTGAATGAACCCAAACAAGCGTAGGGTGCATGGAGCGGTAGCGATATGCACCATTTCCGTCGGACGCCAGCACCGCCGGTGGGTATCGCTGCGCTCCACCCACCCCACAGTTTGACATACTTTGCCAACATGCCCACCTTCCCGTGAGAAGGAGCGTGCCATGGCCACGATGAACATTTCCCTGCCTGACCAGATGAAAGCCTGGGTCGAGGCCCAGACGAAGGACGGCAAATACGCCAATTCCTCTGATTATGTCCGCGATCTTGTTCGTAAGGCGATTGAACGAGACGCGAAAGAAGAGGCGATGGCCGAGCGCATCCGCGAGGCCTATGACAGCGGATTTGTCGAAAAGACCATTGACGAGTTCATGGACGAGGCATGGGCTGCGGCCCAGCAAGCCGATGTGGCTGAATGAAGCTCATCTTTTCGCGCGAGGCGCAAATCGATGCGGCTTTGATGAACCGTGAAGGCTTGCGTCTGTTCGGGCCTAATCAAGCGGCGAAGTATCAGGCCGGTATGCGGGACGCCCTGCGCACGATTGAGGCCTTTCCAATGTCCAACCCCGAACGGCACTACAAGGAGCAGAAAGTTCGCGTTCGCCCCTATGGATCGCACCTCATCCTCTACACTGTGGATGACGAGGCTCTGACCATCCTCCGCATCCGCCATGCCCGTGAGGATTGGCAGGCGGGCTAGTGCCCCAATCGCCCCCGAAATGCCTCGTAGCCAAACTCTGAGAGCAGTTCCATGCGGCCATCTTCCCATTTCACGGCCAGGTTCGCCAAGGGTGTGCCGTTGAATGTGTTGGTTTTAACGAAGCTGTAGTGCATCTGGTCTTCAAAGATCAGCCGGTCGCCGGGGGCCAGGGGAGCGTCGAAACTATAGGTGCCGATGACGTCGCCAGTCATGCAGGTTTTGCCGCCGAGTGTGTAGGTGTTGGCCCTTTCGCCGGCCTCTCCCGCGCCGGTGATGACGGGCCGATACGGCACTTCCAGCACATCCGGCATATGGGTTGAAGCGCTGGCATCGAGGATGGCGAGCGGGGTGTCATTCCAGTGCAGCGCCAGCACGCTGGCATGTAATTCACCCGTATTCACCACCAGGCCAGAGCCCGGCTCCAGCACCACATCCACGCCAAATCGCGCCTTAAATGCCGAAATGGCGGCGATTAAGGCCTCCACATCATATCCCGGCGCATTGATGAAATGCCCGCCGCCAAAATTCACGGTGGAGACTTGTGCAATGTAAGGTGCAAACTTTTCAGCCACATGCTCGATCAGTCCGACCGATCCGTCGGCCAGACTTTCGCACAGGGCATGGACGTGAAAAATGTCGACGCCGGCCCAATCCACCTCATCCAGCTTGCTTTCCACCTCGCCAAAGCGAGAGCCGGGCGCACAGGGGTCATACAGCGCGCGCCCCAGAGTGGCGTTGGAATAGCCGGGGTTTACGCGTAGGCCGATCTTCGCCCCGGCGGCGCGGGCGACGCCGCCGAACCGTGCCAATTGTTCGGCTGAATTGAAATAGATGTGCTGGGCGAGGCCGGTCAGCCGTTGCACCTCATCTTCAGTATAGGCGGGCGAGTAGACGTGCACCTCCTTGCCAAATTCCTCGGCGCCCATACGCGCCTCAAACTCGCCGCTGGCCGTGGTGCCGTCTAAATAGTCCTGCATGAGCGGAAACACGGCGGGCAGGGCGAAGGCTTTGGTGGCGAGCAGAATCTGGCACCCTGTCTGCGCGCGAATGTGGGCCGCCGTTTCCAGATTGGCGCGCAACCGCGCAACATCGAGCACGAAACAGGGTGTGGGAAGGGTGTTGAGCGAGAGCATGCGACCGGACCTAACCGGTTCTGCGGGGCGGGGAAAGCAGATCAGGTCGTTGTGATCTTGACGAAACTACAAAACTAGTTATATAGAAAATAATGAATAATGATCGCGCCGCCAGCAGTTTTGCTGCCCTGGGCCATCCTGCTCGGGTGGGTATCCTCCGCCTCCTGGTTCAGGCTGGGCATGACGGACTGAATATGGGCGACCTGCGCGCTCGCCTTGGCGTTCCGGCCTCGACCTTCTCCCACCATCTGAAAGCCATGGCCGATGCCGGGCTGGTGGCGCAGCAAAAAAAGGGCCGCGAAGTGATCTCAACCGTCGATTTCAGCGCGCTTCAGGCGGTTGCGGTCTTCCTGATGGAAGATTGCTGCGCCGGCGCATGCACACCTAACCCAAACCAGCAACCGGCTGAGGAGCCCATCCGATGAAACGCCTGCACATCCACATCTCCGCTGAAGACATGACCGCCACGCGCGCCTTTTATACCGCATTGTTTGGCGCCGAACCCACAGTCGAAAAGCCCGACTATCTGAAATGGATGGTTGAGGACCCGCGGATCAATCTGGCCGTCAGCCAGCGCGATGGCGCCGGGCGGGGCGTCGATCATGTCGGCCTACAGGTCGACAGCGATGAGGAGCTTGAAGCGCTGAACGATGCGTTCAATGCCGCCGAACAAGTTTCCGCGCCCGAAACAGAGGCCCAGTGCTGCTATGCCAACTCCAACAAACACTGGGCCAAAGATCCCCAGGGCGTGATCTGGGAAATGTTCCACACCATGAGTGAGGCCCCGACCTATGGACATGATCAGCGCGACGGGCACGGTGAAATGTTCAAACCGATAAGCGATGATGAGCGCGCGGCTGCGCAGGCGAAAGTGAAAGCGTGTTGCGGTTGAAAAAAGCCGTGACTATGGATCAAGGAAAGTCATTGCGGCTTGGACAATCGCCTCTGGTGCATCTTCCTGCATCAGATGGCCGCTACCCATAACCTCACTGAAGTCGCATCCCGGTATCTCGCTGGCGAGTCGACGCCCCGTCTCAATCGCAATCCATTGATCGTCGACGCCCCAGAGCAGATGCACTGGGCATCGCAGAGCGCTCAATTGACCCTCAATGGCATCAGTGTGGGCCTGGTCCATTTGCGCAATCTGTTGATAGAAGGCGGGCTGTCCCACGTCCCCGCGCCAGGGCGCCGTGTAGGCGTCGAGAACATCGCGCGGCAAATCACGCTTGGCCGCGCCCGAAACATAAGCGTCGAGTACGGCCGACTGGATGTCGTCTGGAAGTCCTGCATAGGCGACCTCGTGCTTTCGGACGTGTTGAACCAAGGGCGAGCCCCATGGGCGGATCGCGACGGGGTCAATCAACAAAAGCCGGTTAAAATCTATGCCGTTCAACAGGTGTGCACGAAGCACGGTGGCGCCCCCAAAGTCATGCGCTATGACGTTCGGCTTCCCAATGTCAGCATGGCGAAGAAAGGCAACAAAAACGTCGTTATGCACGCCAAGAGAAACATCGGCACCGAGCGGTTTGTCTGATTAGCCATAACCCAGTAGGTCGAATGCAAACACCTTGAAAGACTGGGCAAGAAGCGGCGCGATTTTTCGCCAGACATAAGATGAAAACGGTGTCCCATGGACGAAAACCAGTGGGGGCCTTCGCCCTGACTGTCCCAGGCGATCCGGTGTCCTTGAAAGTCGAATTTATCCGTGAGTGGCCACATTCAGGTCTCGACCCCAAAAAGCTCCGCCTGATCCGCCTCGGACACATCGATCACGTGCCAAGGCAGGCCGCGCTGCGCGACGTCTTCCAGGAACGGCTTGGCGGGAAATTGCTCGACATTGAACACACCGGCGCCGACCCATTCGCCGCGAAAGAACATCGCTGCGCCGGAGACGGGCGGCACGCCGGTGGTGTAGCTCACGGCCTGAGCGGAGACTTCGGCGTTCGTTTTGGCGTGGTCGGACACGTTGTAGATCATCTTTGTTGCCGGTTGGCCGTCCTTGGTCCCGCGCAGGATGACGCCGATGCTTGTCTTGCCGGTGTAGCCCTCAGCCAGCGTGCTGGGCACCGGTAAGAGATCGCGCAGGAACTCCATCGGGATCACGTCCATGCCCTTGTGTTTAATCGGCTCCAGGCCGATCAGGCCGATGGATTTGAACACCTCTAAATGCTTGATGTACTCTACGCCAAAGGTCATCCAGAAACGGATCTGTTTCAGACCACGGATGTGTTTGACGAGGCTTTCTTCTTCCTCGTGGTACAGGAGATAAGAGGCGCGGGGACCAACTTCGGGATAGTCGATCGTCGCTTTGATCGACAGCGGGGGAATGGTGATCCATTCGCCATTCTTCCAGTATTTGCCGTCTTGTGTGACTTCGCGAAGGTTGATTTCCGGATTGAAATTCGTCGCGAATGACTTGCCGTGGTCGCCCGCATTGCAGTCGACAATGTCAATGTACTCGATCTCGTCCAACAGGCCCTCCTGTTGGGCGTAGGCGCAATAAATATTGGTGACGCCTGGATCAAACCCGCAGCCGAGAATTGCCGTGATGCCGGCCGCTTTGAACCGTTCCTGATAGGCCCATTGCCAGTGATATTCGAATTTGGCGACGTCGCGCGGCTCGTAATTGGCGGTGTCCATGTAATGTGTGCCGGTTTCCAGGCAGGCATCCATTATCGGCAGATCCTGATAGGGCAGAGCCATATTGATCACCAGATCGGGCTTCACCTTTTGGATGAGCGCCACCGTTTCGGGCACATCTTCGGCATCAACCTGGGCGATCTCAATTGGCGTATCGCAAAGTGCAGCGATCTTTTCGCAGCTTTCGATGCGCCGGCTCGCCAGTGTGATGTGTTTGAACGTGACGCGATCCATTGCGCATTTCTGGGCAACAACGGAGCCTGCGGCGCCTGCGCCGATGATCAAAACACGGTCCATGGATGTACCCCTTTGAGCGTGAAACAGACGAATTCTCTATTTGTGACAGCGGGCGCAAAGGCAAGCCCCGAGGCTGTGTTGTGCTCGTGTTTTTGATCCTCCGGATCCAATTTCCGTGGCGAAACCCGGGCCGCAGCGGGGCCAATCAAGGGTGCGCCGCCACGAAACTGATAGATCAATCTGAAACAGGGCCCCCGCTGGGGCATTCTCCGCCTGATTTTGATCCCCAGGATCAAAATCTTGTGCTGCGCACAATCGGCTGCGAATGGTGCCCGGGGGCGGAATCGAACCACCGACACGCGGATTTTCAATCCGCTGCTCTACCCCTGAGCTACCCGGGCGGGCCATTTGGGGAAGCGCCGTATCTAACGGCGCGGGCCGGGCTTGTCTATGGGCTTTTCAGCCTTCGCTGTCTTCCCGGCGCGGCGGGGCTTCCTCAGTGTCGTCGGCCGGACGTCCGGGAATCGCATAGCCGCCCTTCAGCCATCGCGACAGGTCAACATCTGCGCATCGTTTTGAGCAAAAAGGACGATACTCAGCGACCGTTGGATGTTTTTCGCAGACGGGGCATTTAGCCTGGCTCATTGGCGGATGACCTCTGTTCTATTGTCTAGGCTGGCGATAAACTCGATGCGCGGACCTAAAGCGCGGGAATAGGTTTCAGCAAGTGCGTTTCGTCCGCCAGGGCTCTGCTCGGCGATGTTTAGAGCGGTGACAGGCAAGGCCAATCTCAGTTCAGCAGCCGGTCTCCATTTCACCGATTGTTCAAGCAAGCGAAGGCCATCCAGCAACTGCGCTGTCGGTGTCAGGCTCCCGCATCCGTCGGTCAGATATTCATCAATGGGTGTTTCCGACCAGGCCAATGAAATTTCCATTAGCCCGAAGGGTGAAGGCGCCAGCGCCGCGGCTTTGCGAGTACTAATGGCGCGAAACGTTTCCAGAAATGCCGCCTTGATCGCACTGCCATTCGATTTTGAGATGGGAGCCACGCAGTCAATCACAGCCAAACCGCCCAACCCGCGAAGCGCAAGCTGGCGCGCACTTTCCTTGGCAGCCCCAATGTTCAGGGGGGCGGAGCAGCCGGACCTTCCGGCGGAATCGATGTCGATGGCGGTGAGCGCAGGCGTCCGTGTCATTGTAAGTCGCCCGCCGCCGGGGACGCCAATCTGGGTTGCCAGCGCCGCTTCGAACGCCGCATTGATCGTGGAAAATTCGTCCTTCTCGTTGGCAGGAAGAAGGCTTGGTTCCGGCCCTTGTGCCCCAATCCATGCCTCCAGCGCGTCTGAAGAGCCTTCGCCTATTTCATCGATTAGCCTCGCCCTGGCGGTCTTGTTGGCGTGGGCCTCAGCAACAATCTCGAACGACACATGGGCGCCCCGCGCAAGTATCGATCGCTTTGGCAGTCGAACGAAAACGTCAGTGCCTGCGGGGCCGACGCAGAATCCACCGCCGAGGTCGGGCGCGAGGGACTGCAGCACCCCGCTATGGCGTGTCCCAAGGCGCGGTCCCCGATCGATCAGAGGGCTGTCATGGAACAGCGCCACAGGGCGGTCATCTGCGAAAACGACAGCGCGGCGCTCGGATATTCCTGTTTCGACGAGCATATGGGTGAGTTTCATGGCGCTGTGTGTGCGCTGGTTCTGGCTTTCGTGACAAGTGCTTGCGCGACACTGCGCAGCAGGCCAGTTTGTAAAAAAATGCCCGAGGGCGGGCTGGAGAGGCAGCATGGCAGACCTAACACGCAGGCACTTATTGGCGGGCGGCGCTGCCATTGGCGCCCTGGCGGCGTGTTCGCCTGTGCGCGACCTGGACGCTGACGACCGCATCATTGCCACGAACGCATCCGATGATAGCGGAGAGTCGGGCAAGTTTATCGACGGTGTCGCGATGGCCGCTCTGATCCGGTCCGGAGAGATGACGGCAAGCGAAGCTGTTGAGCAGGCCATTTTGCGATCTGAGCGTCTCAACCCGCAGATCAACGCTATAGCCACCAAGTCTTATGACCAGGCGCGCCAGAGCGCGATTGCGCGCCCGCAGGGCCCGTTCGGCGGTGTGCCGACCTTTATCAAAGACCTGGAGACAACAGCGGGCGTAAAGACCATGTATGGCTCGCGGGGGTTTTCAGAGTTTGTTTCGCCCGCAGATGGTGAAGTCGCGACCTTCTGGAAAGCTGGCGGCACGGTCAGCCTTGGCAAAAGCACCACACCAGAAATGGGTCTTACAGCGTCTACCGAACCTTTGGTGACGGGCATCACGCGTAATCCCTGGAATCTCAATCGTATACCTGGGGGGTCGTCCGGCGGCGCAGCGGCGCTAACGGCGGCGCGGGTGGTGCCTTTTGCCCATGCCAGCGACGGCGGCGGCTCTATCCGCATCCCGGCCAGTTGTTGCGGCCTGTTCGGGCTGAAACCATCACGCGGCCGGGTTGGGCAAATTGCGCGCGCGGGTCGCCCAATTGATATCTCTGTGCACCATACCGTCACCTGGACTGTCAGGGATAGCGCCGCCTTGTTCGCCATGGCCGAGACCGGGGTTTATGACCGTTTGGGTGTGATTTCCGGACCGTCTTCGGATCGTTTGCGGATTGGGTTCGCGCCCGAGCCGATGAATGGCAGCGCTTTGCATCCCGATGTGCTTGCAGTCGCTGAAGAGACCGCCGTGCTTTGCGAAAGCCTTGGCCATGAGATCGTCGAAGCCGATTTGAGCTTTGACCTGGCGCGGTTCACCGATGCCTTCACTTTGCTATGGGCGGCTGCGGCGGCCGAATTTGCCCAGGCTGCGAGCCGGATGTCTGGCCAGCCGATCGGACCGGACATTGTGGAGCCCCTCACGCTGTGGCTGGCGGCTTACTTTCAAGCCCGGGCAGACCAGATGCCCGAAGCGATTGGGTACTTGCAGGCGTTTGAAGACCAGTACACATCGTTTTTCGACGGGTTCGATGTGTTGTTGCAGCCAACGTTAACGACGCCCCCTGTGGAGGTCGGTGTGTTCAATCCGGCTGGAGACGCCGAAGCTGTATTTGCCGCCGTGTCGGACTTCGTTGGCTACACCCCGCCGATGAATGTGGCCGGCGCGCCCTCTATGTCTGTGCCGCTCGGCATGTCCAGCGATGGCCTTCCCATCGGTATGATGTTCTCCGGCGCTCCGGGACAGGATGCCCGCCTGATACACCTTGCCTATGAGCTGGAAGCTGCGGCGCCATGGATCAATCGGGTCCCACCGGTTTCCGCATAGGATCAAATTTCAATGATCTTCTCCAGCTGGATTTAAGCATGATTGTGTAGGGTCTCCCCTGAGTAAGGAGGCCCAGCGTGCCCAACGATTACAAAGACCTACGCGCCGGAATGACCGCGACGCGTTCAGAACCTGTCATGGGTCTTTTGGCCTTTGCTTTCGGATTGATTCTGGTCGGTGTTGTGGTGGGTCTGATCTGGGCAGTGTTTGAGGTGCCGAAACAGCACTCGGTTCCGGTGATTGCCGATGCCGATGTCGTTCAGCCGGTTGAACCATTGGTGGAAGAAGCCCCCCCGGTCGCTGAAGTTCAGGTCGAATTGGCCGGCGGCGCACGCGGCGAAGACGTAGGCTCTGAGGTCGCGCTTCCGACCGGTGAAACCCGCGATGCGAATCTCAGGCAATACATCGATACGGTCGATCAGCTGGAATCTTGCGCCCTCAAGGTCGGCACGTTGAACCTGCGTGATCTCAGAAAGACATATGAGGCCAACAATCGCGAGGCCTATGAGGCCTGGATGAACGCCCGCGTTGCTGCAAAATCCATCATTCGTAGGGACGCGCCACCTGCAACAGATCCCTCTGATGAAAGCTTCAGCGACATGGTCGGCGCCCTGCGCTTACAGGCGCGTGCTGAAGATGTGCAAACATCGCCGAGTGATGATGAATTGTCACCGACGCGATGTGCGCAGATCAAGATTGAAGTCCAGGCTGGCGAACGAGATGTGGCGCCGCCGCCATCGGCTTAGTCTCTGTTGCGAAGCGCTAAAGCGGCACTAGTCACGAGTCCAGATGACGCTCAGATTGTTCGCGGGCATCTCTACGACCTCGGTCAGCGTCAGTCCCGCCGCTTTGGCCAGGGGCACTAGATCACGATCAAGGTCGCGCACGCCCCAGCTTGTATCGCGTCTTTTCAGATCATTGGAAAACTGGGCATTTGACGGTGCGATCTCGCCATTGCGGGCGAACGGCCCGTAAAGCATCAGCCGGCCACCAGATATCAGATGACGTCCTGCGCCAGTCAGCAGGCCTTGGGCCGCAGAAAATGGCGCGATGTGGATCATATTTGCGCAGAACATGCCGTCGGCCTTGGTTGGAGCGCCCGCAGCTGCCCAATCGGTGATCGTGACATCCAACTCTATAGGACCGCGCAGCGCCGCGCTGTCGGCTTTATGCGCACGCCATGCGGCTTGGCTGGCCAGGCTGTCGGCATCGATGTCTGAATAGATCCACGTCAAGCCTTGCAAAGCATGTGCGATGTTTGCGCCATGCTCGCCGGTACCTGAGGCGATTTCCAGAATGGTGCCCGCGATAGGCATATGCGACGAATAAACTTCACGCACGATATCCTGGTTGCGGGCGATGGACGGTGAAAACAGTCGTCCATCGCTGACCGTGTCTCGCGCTTCCAGTGCCAGAGGTTTGCCAGTCTTAGCCTTCTGGTACGTGCGGTCTTCGTCGGACATGGGTGATCACTCCATTTGCGAGGCCAATCGGTCTTCAAACCGATCACGCGCATAGGCAATGTAAGACCGGCACCCCTCCGGGTCGATAAAGGCGCTGGGGTCTCCGCCGATCCGGCTTTTCTTACCGTCCAAGTCCATCAATCGTCCATGGACGGTCAAGAACACCTCGCAGGGTTGGCGCTCCAAAGTGTCGAATGTCTTTTGGAATGCACCCGCAATGCCAGGCCATTTTTTATTGTCGACCAGCGGGTATTGCAGGATCGACAGGCTGCAGATCAGCAATGCACTGCGCGTTTCACCCTGAACCGAGACCTCAAACGCCCAACTCGTACATCCCCTGGTATGGCCGGGCGTTGAGATGGGCGTGATCGCTCGCCCGCCCCAGTCCAGCGCGTCCCTATCCGATAGCAGTATGTCGGCGGTCACGGACGCAAAGGCCATGTAGTCACCGAGGTAAAAATCGTCGCGACCGCCGCGGGCAAGCTCTGCGGCGCTTTCGGGCGTTGCTGCGAGTGATGCGCCTGTTGCCTCTTTTAGCGGGGCAAGGCCGGCTGCGTGGTCCATATGCCCGTGGGAGTTCAAGAGCAGTGTGACGTCCGTCGGCGCGAAGCCGAGTTCTGCAAGATTGCTCAGGATGATTGGCGCGGTTTCGGCGTATCCGCCATCAATAAGGATCAGTCCGATATCGGTTTCCAAGGCATAGGACGACACACCGTTTGCGCCGACATAGTAAAGGCCATCAGCGATTTCGAATGGGCTATAGGGCTTGTTATCGCCTTGTAGCGCCGAATAAGCACGAGCGTTAAACGTGGAAGAACACGACACCAGCACAGCGAGTGAGGCGGCCACCACCAGGATGACCGCCAGGCCGAGTTTCACCCACACCATCGCGTCAGGCCCGTTCTTTGAACCTGTCACGCAGTTCAGTCTTCAGGATCTTGCCATTGGCATTGCGGGGCAGGGGCTCGGTTTCGAACTGGATTTCCACCGGCACTTTAAATGCCGCCAAATGACCGGCGACATGGTGGCGGAGCTCTTCCTCGCTGATTGACGCCCCGGGGGTAAGCTGAACAACGGCGCCAACCTCTTCGCCCAGTATCTTGTGCGGGATTCCGACAATTGCCGCGTCCATGATCGCCGGATGGCTGTAGAGGGCGCTTTCCACCTCAATACAGTAGATGTTCTCCCCGCCGCGGATCAGCATGTCTTTCGCCCGGTCGACCAGGTAGACGAAGCCTTCCTCATCCAATCGTGCGAGGTCACCAGTCACGACCCAGCCGTCTATAAAAGTTTCAGCGGTGGCATCGGGGCGGTTCCAGTAAAGCTTGCAGTTCATGGCGCCCTTGACCCAAAGCTCGCCGACTTCACCCGCGGGTAGATCATCGCCGTCCGGGCCAACCACCCTGAGCTCCACTGCGCCAGGAGGCACGCCAGCACTATCGGGTCGATTGATGTAGTCTTCTCCGAAATTGGCAGACGCCATGGCGCACGTCTCGGTCATGCCCCAGCCATTGCCGGGGACAGCTTCCGGCAGCCGTTTTTTGATCGTGGTGACCAGTTCTGGCGCCGATGGAGCGCCGCCATAACTGACTGCCTGGATGGACGACAGATCGTATTTGTGCCGGTCGGGATGTTCCAGAAGTTGCCAGGCAATTGTCGGAACGCCGCCAACCGTTGTGACCTTTTCTTCTGCGATCATCGGCAGGGCTTTATCAATGTCCCATTTGTACATCGCCACGATCTTGTTGCCCTGAAGAATGGCCGGGCACAGGACGGAAAACGCGCCTGTCGCGTGGAAAAACGGAATAGCCAACAAGGTGGCGCGCTGAACGGCGGGATCTGGTTCCGGTGGTGCTTCGCCGCGGCGAAGGAAGGTCCGCGCCAAAATGGTCAGACCGTTAAACATATTGGAGATGATGGCCCGGTGCGTGGCCAGCGCGCCCTTGGGGCGACCGGTGGTGCCCGACGTGTACATGATGGTGGCGTCTGACTCAGGTTTGAGCGGTGTGTCGGGCAGAGGCTTCGGCTCAAGACCCGGCCAGCTGTTGGACTCGCCGATGAAGTTTTCCATGGCAAAAAGGCACGGATCGGCGCGTTCATTTTCAGGGTCGCGAGCGATGATGATGTTTTTCAGGTCAGTTAGATTAGCCCAGTGCTCGCGGATCCGCTCATAAATCTGCGCGTCCACCACGGCGAGCTTTGCACCGCTATCGCGCAAACCATAATCCAGCTCTTCGCCCGTCCACCAGGAGTTCATCGGCGTGGCAATTGCGCCAATCGAAAGCGCGGCAAAGAACGCCACGGGCCATTGTGGATAATTGCGCATGACGATTGCCACGCGGTCGCCGGGCTGGATGTTGAATTTGGTCTTCAATACGTCGGCGAAGTGCGCCACGGCCTTTAAGTGCGTCTCAAAAGTGACCCGCTCGCCTTCGAAAACGATCAGATCGCGGGAACCAAAGGCTGCACTGGCGGCGAGCACGTCGCGCATGGTGTCCGGCGCGTTCAGATAGACCTTCATGGGAACGCCACCGATCGCGGCATGTGACAGCTCGAGCGGTGACCCTTCGGCGGCCAGTAGGGCGTTAGCGTGGGCCACGGGCATGGCCGGCCAGCCCTCTGGTAAAGCTGCAGCAGACATTGCGGTTCCTCCTGATATATTTTCTCTCACTCTTATATGACGCTGGCGTCAGAGAAAGGGGGGGCGGGCGATTTTCGATAAATCCAGCGCCTCTGCGGCCGCAAGGCCGATTGCCCCCACAAACGAACCGTTCCATAAAACTCGCATGACCAGCGGCGACACAGCCTTTGACGAAGACTATCTGGACGGTGACGGCGACCCGCCTGAAGCCATTTGCGGCAGTAAGGAAGTCGGTGCGATTGCCCACCTTTACCGCGGTGAGGTGTACCGCTCGACAATCTGGCGCCAACGTCTCGACCAGACCACGAACTGGGCTGTTGTTTCGACCGGGATCGCCCTCTCGATTGTGTTTGCCAGTGAAGGCGCCTCGCCGCTGCCGATCGTTCTGGTGGGATTTCTGTGCATCATGTTCTTGATGCTGGAAGCGCGGCGCTATCGGTTTTTCTATGTCTGGCGATTCCGCGCCCGCGTTCTAGAGATCGCGTTCTACGTGCCGATGTTGCGCGGAGAAGGGGCCAGGATCCCGCTCGACCGGGGCACGGCCTTGTCGGACGATTATGAGAGTCCAAAATACCGAATATCCATGGCCCGCGCCATCGGTCGTCGTCTGCGGCGCAATTTCGGTTGGATCTTCGCGCTCCAGGGGGCGGCCTACCTCGCCAAGATTGCGGTACATCCTTATGATGTGCCGAGCTTGGATATCTTTATTCATCGCGCCCATATCGGTCCAATTCCGGGCTGGGTGACTCTCGGTGCTGGCCTGGTTTTCCAGATGGGATGGATGGGATTTGCGTGGTGGACTTGGCGCCAGGAACAGCTCGACAGAACGAAAATGGCGGACTTCCTGGATAGCCGAAAAGACGTGCTGGAAGATCGTGGCGTAACAGTGGAATCTGCCAAGAGCGTTGAAGGCTTGGGCGGAACGTGACGCCAGGCCCGAATTTCATCCGGCGGACATAACCCACCTCCAATAACAGCTTGATTTCGCGCCATTTGTGCTCTTCCTTGGCTTTCCACGGGAGGATTTTGACTATGTTGAAGCGAGTTGGAACGGCGCTTTTGGCGCTCACCCTTAGCGCTTGTGCCAGCACAGATTTCAGCAAACCGTCCGAAACTGCCTGGCCGGACCTGTCCACGTTCAATTCAGAGCGTGAGTTTGAACACTATTTCCTGACGCTGACCGGCCAGCTGGAGCTGCCCGAAGACGATGATGGCGGTTGGTGGGCAGGCGCAACCACCCCGCCGCCCCCGCCACCACCGCCCCCTCCCCCTCCGCCACCGGTGATGAGCGCGCCCGTTGCGGAGATGGCGGCGCCGGACATGGTTACAGTAACGGGATCGATTGCCGCTGATGCCAATCCCTCCATCACCAACACCCAGGAAGCGGGCGTCGATGAGGGCGATATCGTCAAACAGATCGGACAGTACCTGATCGTGATGCAGGATGGGCGTTTGTTCAGCATTGATCTGTTACCGGATGGAGAGGCCGGACTGTCCTATGTCGACCGGGAAAATGTCTATCGCACCACCGAAGAAGACACCTGGTATGACGAGATGCTGGTCTTTGGCCGACAGATGATCGTCATCGGCTATTCCTATGACGCTGAGGCCAGCATCTTCGCTGTTCTCGATCTTGAGGAAGATGGCACGATCACTTTCCGAGATCGGTTTTTCCTACCCGCCCAAGACTATTTCGACGGCGATAACTACACAACGCGCCTGGTGGATGGCCAGCTCGCCCTACACACGTCTTTCTATCTAACGGACGTTGATGATTTCGAGGATCTGACAGCGCCGGTCCTGTCGCGCACAATGGCGGCCACCGATACCGCCTCGCTGCGTGCCCGCGACGTCTATCGCCCTGTGCAGCAGGTCGCTGACCCGCTCTTGCACACCATCACGATTTGCCCGCTTCGGGGGCTCGGCGAGGGCGATGCTGATGTGCCCGACTGCCGGACAACCGCCTTCCTGGCCGGTGATGACTATGAATATTATGCCTCACAGGATTCCGTTTGGCTCTGGGTGAGCCGTGACGGCGGAAACTGGTGGCAGACCGACAGTGAGGATGATGGACCAGATCGCACTGCGCTGCTCTATCGCATTCCCTATGATGGCGGACCGGGCGTTGCGCGGGTGCAGGGCGAGCCGGTCAATCAGTTCTCTTTGGCGGCGGGAAAAGACGTGTTCCGCGCCTTCGTTTACCTTGATGAATATGATGAAACAGGCTCGCCCTATCGGCTGATGCAATTGCCGCTAAATGCCCTGAGCGTTCGGCCATCTGATGTCGATGAAGGAAATTATGTCGAATTGCCTGACGTTGAAGACGGAGAAATCGAGAACCGCTTCACCGGCACTCATTTCGTCTATTCAACCCGCAATTCCGGCTGGTCCTATTGGATGGGTGAAACGGAGGAAGAGCTTGTCAGCGAACTGACCTTCGTGCCCCTGGCAAATCCGTCGAGCCCCGCCAGCCTTGCTGTGCCTCATGGCGTGATCCGGCTTGAGCGGGCCCGCGACCACATCGTCGCGTCGGGCTATCGCGACGAGAAAGGGCTAAGCCTGACCAGCTTTGATCTGCGCGACGAGACTCCGCGGATGGCGGGCACGGTTGCGCTACGCTCGCGATATGAAAGCGAAAACCGCAGCCACGCTTTCAATAGCGCCATTGGCGCGGAGGGAGCCGGCCTGATCGGCGTGCCCACCGTGCTCCAACGTTGGGAGGCCGGCCGGTTCGTCTGGCGCTCTGACAGCTCAGATCTAAGCTTCCTGCGGGTGAACCCGGACGCATCTCTCAGCTCTGTCGGCACGCTCATGGGCGCTGATGGCGAACCCCATGAAAGCTATAAGTGTGAAGTGTCCTGCGTTGACTGGTACGGCAACTCCCGGCCGATTTTCACACTGGGCCGCATCTTCGCCCTGTCTGGCACCAGCCTCGTCGAGGGCGCCATAGAGGACCGCCGCGTGCGCGAGATCGACCGTGTGGATCTGACGGAGCCAGCGCCGACCTAACCCGCAGGCCCGCGCCGTCCACCGCTTTCGCTGCCGCCGCGGCGTTGCAGGAAGGCCAGGCGTTCGAACAGGGCCACGTCCTGCTCGTTTTTCAGCAAGGCGCCGTGCAAGGGTGGGGTTAGCTTATCGGGGTTCTGCTCGGCCATGGTCTCCAGATCCACATCCTCATTCATCAGGAGTTTCAGCCAGTCGAGCAGCTCCGACGTGCTTGGCTTTTTCTTCATGCCGGGAAGTTCGCGCATGGCGTAGAAGCTCGTCAGCGCCTCTTTGACCAGCTTTTGTTTGATGCCGGGATAGTGCACGTCGATGATCTCACGCATCACTTGCTCTTCGGGGAATTTGATGAAGTGGAAGAAACAGCGGCGCAGGAAGGCGTCGGGCAGCTCCTTTTCATTGTTCGACGTGATGATCACGATGGGGCGCTGGGCGGCTTTCACCGTTTCGCCGGTCTCGTAGACAAAGAACTCCATCCGGTCGAGTTCCTGGAGGAGATCGTTTGGGAATTCGATGTCGGCTTTGTCGATCTCGTCAATCAGCAGAATAGGGCGCTCCACGCTGGTGAACGCCTCCCACAGCTTGCCCTTACGGATGTAGTTAGCGACATCCTTGGCGCGCTCTTCACCCATCTGGCCATCGCGCAGGCGAGACACGGCGTCATACTCATACAGCCCCTGATACGCTTTGGTGGTGGATTTGATGTGCCACTCGATCAGCGGCACGCCCAGCGCCTTGGCCACTTCAATCGCCAGAACCGTCTTGCCCGTGCCTGGCTCACCCTTGACCAGCAGCGGGCGCTCCAGCGCAATCGCCGCATTCACCGCCACACGCAGATCATCGGTCGCGACATAATTTTCCGTGCCTTCAAAACGCATGGGAGGACTCCAACTTCGTGTCTTGTGATTGAGCCGGACATTAGAGCGAGGCGCCGCAGGCGCAAGGCTTACGGTGGGGGAGGGGGCGTAACAGTATTGAACCTGGTGTTACGCGAACCAGACCACGTAAATCATGTATGCAATGAACGGCACGATCCCCATTATGATGAATGGCGTCCAAAAGGTGGTGTAAGGAACGGATGGTTCAGCCCGAAAATTTGATTGGTACTTTTCCACGAGCGTTTGATTTGGCTGCGCTTGAGGCACTATCGCAGTTTCGTCCTCTCTACGGAGTGCGGTAAGCTCCGCCCGAAGTGCCAGCACTTCTTCCTCAAGTGCATCATTCTTGTTGGGGTGAACGGGATGACGACGGCTTTCAGCCTCTAGCAATTCTTTGCGATCAAGGGTCCGGGCGAGTGACCTGATGAACCGAACCCAGCCGGCATGATCAGTGTTTCCGTCAAATCCCATGAGATCGTCGAACTGCACATTCCAAAACGCCGCTGGCTTATCCAAGTCTGCAATTGGCTCAATTTGAATGGGAACCAGAACACCTCGCGCCCGGCCGATATCGCATTCAATCTTCACCCAGGGCCGGGTCAACGCATGGGTACTCCAGATCCCAACGACGGCGCCGGCCGTCTTCACTTCCCGGTCCAGCACATCGGGAAACACATCGCCGCTGTCCAGGCCATCAGTGTCGAAGAACACGCTCAGCCCCAGCGCCTCGAGCGCCTCCTTTATCACCAGCGCGCGCTCGGCATCTGCGCGCGCGTAGCTGAGAAAAACGTCGGCCATCGCGGGTCCCCTTCCGATGAGCGTGTTCAGATTATCCGGCGCGCCAGCAACCGCAAGCCGGTCAAGGCGTGGCGGCACTTACCGCTGCTGCATTGTCGCAGGCCGCGTCCGAGCCGCCGGCGCAGGCCTGTTCGAACAAGGCAATGGCGCGAGCGATGTCCTGAGGCACGTCGTTGCCATTGAGATACTGGCTGCCCAGCGCGTTGCAGGCCACCGCGTCTCCGCCCTCGCATGCTGTGGTGAACAGGGCATTGGCGGCGCCGTGATCGGGCGTCGCTGGTCGGGTCTGCGTTGGCCATAGCCCCAGGATAAGATTGCCGAGATTGGTGCAGCCGCGCGGGTCTCCCCCGTCGCACGCTTGGCGGAACCGGGCATCGGCGTCGGTGAAGTCTATCTCCGTGCCATCGCCATAAACGGCCTGAACCCCCAGATTGTTGCAGCCACGCATGTCGCCAGCCGTGCAAGCGGCCTCATAAAGCGTGCGGGCGCGGGCATGGTCTGTGTCCACCCCATCGCCAAGCGACAGCATCAGGCCAAGATTGCGACAGCCGCGGGCAAAGCCTGTGTCGCAGGCGGTCTGGAACAGGCGCGCGGCTTCGGTCTTGTTTTCCGCCACCCCGCCAAGGCCGAATTTATAGGCCCAGCCTGCCATTGTTGCGGAGGCGCCGTCAAAGGCGGACACCTGCATGAGTTGGCCGAGGCTGGCTTCATCAATCACGCCGGACAATATCTGCCGGGCATCCAGCTCTCTTTCCACATCCACCAGCGACATCGCGGCGCGCAGCTCATCTGTCATGGCGGCGCCCAACATGCGCTCTCGCGTCAGATGTTCGGAGTAAAACAGCCCGCCTAAACCCAGGCTGATCGCAACCACGGCTGCAATTCCCCACTGCCATAAGCGCAATCCGCCCTTGCGCTTTTGCAGGTTGGCATTCTGTTTCTCCAGTTTGGCGACCCGAAGTCGTTCCGCTTCGTCAGCCGCAGCGCGCTTTGCGGCAAGCTTCAACAGATCCGGTTTGCCCAGCCGTCGCTCCAACGAGCGGATGAGTTCACGCCAGCCGGTATGGTCTTGGTCGCCGGTAAAGCCTTTCAGGTCAGAGCGGTGCAGCTTTGAATAGGTCACCGTCAGCACATCATCGGAAATCTCGCCGATCTCGATGGGAAACAGTTTGCCCTGCTCGCGCGCGGCGTCGCACTCAATCTTCACCCATTCTCGGGTCAGCGCATGGGTGTTCCAACAGCTGACCACCGCGCCGGCCGCTTCGATTTCACGCGCCAGCACATCAGGGAAGCTCTCGCCGGTCTGGAAATCTGATGTGTCGAGGAACACCGAAAGGCCTAGCGCCTCCAGCGCGCGTTTAATCACGTCGACCTGTTGCGCGTCCGTGCGGGCATAGCTCAGGAATATTTCGGCCAAGGCGTTTTCCTCTCACGGTAAGTCTTCGCTCACCTGGAGAGCCTTGTGCCATCTGCATCACGCGAAACAAAGGGTTAATGAAATCGAGGCAATTTATGCACGACTTAAGATTGAGCAGATTCGTGAGCCAAGCTGATGCCGCTGAAATTGTCCCTCAAGCCCGGTGAGACCTTCGTGGTCAATGGGGCTGTGGTGCGCAATGGCGACCGGCGCGGCGTGCTGCTCCTTGAAAACCGCGCCCGAGTTCTGCGGGAAAAAGACATCCTGCATCCCGAAGACGCCCAAACGCCCGCAGAGCGAGCTTATTTCGCTGTGATGCAGCTGTACCTGTTGGGTGCGCAGTCCGGCCCGGTCCACGAGGCAGCGGTCGCGACCCTGGCCGACCTGCTGCAACATGCCCAAGCCCCTGATGTGCGAGACCGTATCATCGACATTTCCGCATCGATTGCGGCGGGTGAGTCCTATCGCGCGCTGACGACCTGCCGAAAGCTGATGCAAGGCCAGGCCGAGACGGAGGCGTCGGCGGCGTGATGGCAGATGGCAGCGGTATGAAAATCAGCCCTAAATCGGCTTCTGCGTGCATATCTCTCGATGCGGCGATCGCGCAGCTGGAGGCGGGCGAAGCCAGCGATCCCTTCAGTGTAGACTTGGGCGCCGGACAGATCGCACGGATTGATCCTCTAGATGGCGGACCGGCGGTATTGGCGCGTTTGAAGGCCCACCGCACACTTTTGGCGCTGGCACGAGCGCGGACCAACACGCCTGCCACGAAGCCTTCGCCGCTTTTGGTGGACAGCCATGCAAAAGCTCTGCTCGACGCGGTGAAAAAGGCGCGTTAAAGCGCGCGCCATGGACACCCTCTTAACGCCCGAAACCCTGTCGCTGTTCACTGCGACCTTTGTCACCTTCTTCGTCTTGATTGATGTGGTGGGTGTAGCGCCAGTGTTTGCAACGCTGACAGCGCAAGGAAACGCAGCTTATCGCCGCTCTATGGCGATCAAAGCGACGATTGTGGCGTCGATCATCATTTTCTTCTTTGCGTTCGCCGGCGCGTGGCTGCTTGGTGCGATGCACATCTCCATTGCGGCCTTCAAGGCGGCGGGCGGGGTGCTGTTGTTTCTCATCGCCCTCGACATGGTGTTTGAAAAGCGCACCGAGCGGCGTGAAAGCCGCGCCGAAACGGTCATGAGTGAGCATGATGATGCCACCGCACCAGATGATGTGTCGGTGTTCCCCGTCGGCATTCCGATGATCGCAGGCCCGGGCACCATCGCCACGGCAATGTTCTATATGGCCGAGGCGGACTCAACTTGGGACAAGGGCGTGATCGTTGCGGCGCTGGCGCTCAATCTGGTCATTGTGCTCGTCATCTTCATTCTCGCAGGTCCACTGATGCGGGCGATGGGACCTGCCGTTGCCGGCGCGCTGACGCGAATTCTAGGCGTGATTCTGGCGGCTCTGTCGGTGCAGTTGCTAATGGATGGGATCGCCGAGGCTTACGGAATCGGGCTCGCTCACTCGTAACGCAATGTGCGCACGGGTCCGCTCATATTTCGCGCCAGCCCCAGCATGACCATCCAGAACAGGGCCATCGCCGCGGCGGCCAAGCCCATTATCTCCAAAACGTCTTCGCGGCTTAGTTCAATGCCTGTGCGAGCTGCGTCCAACACGCCGTCACCCGCAAGCACCTCAAGCGCCACCGTGCGATCTCCGCCCGCTTCTGCAAGCAAGCGCATGCGGCGCAGATCCGTCTGTCCGCGCACGTGTTCCAACAGTGACAGCGTCGGGACTGCGCCGACCGCGTTCACTATCTCATTGATCTGCGCAACGTCGGCGAGCAGTGGCGGCACAGCCTCAGCTACGATGGTTGATTCAAACGCCGCCCGCACCAATTCTGATTGCTCGCCGGTGGTCTGAAGCTGTTGCAGGGCCGTCTCAAGGCCGGGGCGCAGGCTGCTTTCTGGGACGGCACCATTCAAAAGTCGGATCATGCGTGCGCGGTAATCATCGTCCAGCCGGCGTGCCCGGTCAGCTGCTTTTAGGAGCGACGCTGCTTCGGCCAGGTTCACATCGGTTGGTGTTTCGATGCTATCGGCAATCAATCCAAGGCCTGTTAGCCGCAATTGAGTCGAATCGGCTGTTTCCGGCGGCTCCATGATCCACTCGCGACTCAGCCCGACGAGATCTGCAAATGTTCCCAGGACCGAAAACCCGGAACTGTTGGCCGACGCCGTCTCGATTAATGTGCCCGATGCTGGAGTACCGGGTACGTCGCTATTGGCTTCGCTGTCATCATTCAGAGAAAAAGCAGGCACAACCGGCGGGCGCCGCAGGTTTTCGTATCTCACCCGCACATCATTGGAGAGGAACAAAAGCGCAGCCCCGACGAGCTGCTCGTCTTCGGTTCCGAAGGGCACAGTCTGCGGGGCGGCCTTTTCGACGGCGGTACGGTCGCGTTCATCCAGCATCTGTGGCGCGGCCAGCAAAACACCGCGGGCCGCAGCAAGGTTGCGTTCGCGTAGCTGCAAATCGACCAAGTCTGCCCAGTAGGCGCGGCGCTCATCAGAGGCCGGGGCCATGATTTCAAATTGGGACTTGATGGCCTCTCGCGTGGCTTCCAGGGCGGCAGGCCGAGGCGTGCTTGGAAAATCGCGCGCAGCAAAGACGCTGGCGACAACATTCGCCGCCAGAAAGGGCAAAAGGAACAGCATGGCATTGAAGATAGCTGCCTGTAGCCATCCCGAGGGCGTGCCAGATTGCCGTCTGCCGAATTCCATTAGAATCGCCTGGTCGAATTTGTGAAGGGAACACAGTGCTTATACGCCATGCGCCCTGAGATGGAATGACGTTTCCACATTGAAAAGGCAGCTTTGTGACTTTGTCATCTCCCGCAAACCCGGGGGATCTGACGCGGTTCTAACGCAGGTGTGCTGAATTCGTGTCTCGCACGTCTTGCGGGTATCACAATATTGGCAATTGAACTTGGCACGGCGTCTGCGTATAGGGACGCCAAATTTCCGGAGTGAAGACAGATGAGTGAATTTGATCTCGATGACTACACACCATCGGAGTCCGAAGACTTCATGAATGAGAAGCATCGCGCGTATTTCCGGGCCAAGCTCGAAGCCTGGAAAGATGACATCCGCAACGGGTCCAAGGCGACCATCTCAAACTTGCGGGAAGAGTCAGCCAATCTTCCAGACCTTGTCGACCGTGCATCGGCCGAAAGCGACAAGGCGCTGGAACTGCGAACCCGCGACCGGCAACGCAAGCTGATCTCAAAGATCGACGCGGCCCTGCGCCGGATTGACGACGGCACCTACGGGTATTGCGAGCATACGGGCGAGCCGATCTCGCTTAAACGTTTGGAGGCGCGGCCTACGGCGACCTTGAGCCTTGAGGCCCAGGAAGCCCATGAACGGCGCGAGCGGATCGTTCGTAACGATTAATCCGCCGACGATTCATCGACATCGACAAGAAATTGCGCTCGTAGGGCGGCAACGGGTTTGTCGCGGTCCGACTGCCAGGCTTCGGCATAAACACTGGCCATTCTGGACCCTAGCTTTCGAACAGTCGCCCGGGCAAACGTGTCGATGGCTTTGCCGGACCGCAGATAGTCAACTGTCAGATCGATGGGTTTGGGCGGGCGCATCAAATCGGTGACGAGGTAAAGCTGAGCCATCGCCGTGACTTCCAGGAACGCACCTATCGCTCCGCCATGCAGTGCGCGGATGGTTGGGTTCCCAATCAACTTCTCCTGAAAGGGCAGGGTCGATGTCATCTCATCGCCATGGATTGCGCAGGTCAGACCCAGGGTCTGTGCAAATTGCGCAGCGTTTAGAAACGCTGTGACCTTTTTCGCCCTGCTCATGATGTGTCCTCTTTTGGCGTGACGCCCCGCACGCGCATGGCTGGCGCCAATCGGGACGGATCTTTCAAGGCGAATGAAGCAGTTGCTGTCGCAACCATTTTGGAACGGTCGTCATGATACGCCCAAGCATGGCAAAACGCGACTGAACGGGTCACGTGGTAGCACTCGGCTTCTGCCAGCACATCCTGTCCTTTTGTGGCAGGGCGCATGTAGTCGATTCGCAAATCCAGCGTTGCCATGGATTTGAACTCATCCAACGCCGCCGCGACCGCAACCCCGCAAAGATTATCCAGTAGCGCTGTGATCACGCCACCTGCGATGACGCCGTGCTCCGGATCGCCGACGAGGTCGTGGCGCCAAGGCGCTTTTGCAAAGGCGCGGGCCTCTTTTACCGCAGTCACCTCAAATCCCAGTTCCTTGGCCCAGGGTACGGCGGACATGATGAGATGTGCATGCTCGCGCATGACCTGAACCGGGGCGGGCTTATCGGCCATGTCGGGGGCTCCCTGCATATTTGCTGTACGATAATGGGTATTGCAGAACCGATGGTGCGCTGCAAACCTATCTGCGATGTCACGCCCCACTGGTCCGAATCTGCTATTGCCGCTGTATGCTCATCAGTCGTCTGTTCAGTATCGTAGTGTGTCTTGGTCTCGTCGCCTGCTCGAGCAGCCCTGTCGTCTACTATCCAACTCCATCGCCTGCGGGTGGCGCCGCGCCGAGCGCGCCTCCGACGGTGCTGGCGCTCCAGGGACCGTTCCTGCCGGACTTTGACCTGTTCCTCTGCAATCGACGTATCTCCAATCCACCGCCCGTCGACAATCGGCAGCAGCTGACCGACCACAAGCCCCTCATCCTGGTTGGGGGCGTGGTCCTCGCCAGCGTGCCGGTGAATGATGCGTGTTTCAATTCTGGCTTCGGCCCGCGGTTTGGCAGCTCCCATGAGGGGATCGATCTGATATCAAACCCGCCTGGTCCGGTATATTCGGCTGGACCCGGTCTGATTGTCGAGGTTGGTGTAGCCAGTGGCTATGGAAACCACATTGTAATCGACCACGGAGATGGCGTGTTCACGCGCTATGCGCACCTGGAATATGCCTATGACGGGATCGAACCGGGCCTTCTGATCGGGTTTGGTCAGCCGATTGGGCTGATGGGTGGGTCAGGCAATGCGACGGGGATTCACCTGCACTATGAAGTGCTGTTGGGGGACTGGGGACCGAAACGGTCTTTCGGCCTGACAGCAAGCGATCCCTTGTCATGGCCTGCTTACGTGCCGCAAGCTGACAGCTGAGCCGTCGCACGCGTTAAAGTTGGAAGGAGCGGGCGTGAACATCGATCCAGCACTGCTTGCCCGCACTTATCGAGACCCGGTCGCGCTGGCCTTTCTGATCACGGACCTTTTGCCAGTGATCTCCGTTCTATTGTTCGGCTGGGGCGCGATACCTTTGGTGTTTCTGTACTGGCTAGAAAATGTCGTTATTGGCGTGGTGACCATCGCGCGAATGTTGGCGGTCGGCGCCCTGAACAAGGATGAAAGCTTGCCCGGGGCAGCTGGAATGTCGGTCTTCTTCACGGTTCACTATGGCATGTTTTGCTTCGTTCACGGCGTTTTCCTTGTGATGTTTGCTGCGATGTCGGTTGGCGATATGGACGGTGGCCACGTTGGTTCACCTGCGAGCGTATTGGGTTTTGCCATCGGCGTGACAGAAACGATGGGACTGTTCATCGCCCTGATTTTTGGCGTGAACGCCTTGGCGTTTATCAACGACTACATTGTTGGCCGTGAGGCAGGCGACTCCACCGTGCAAGCGGAAATGATGAGCCCCTACGGTCGGATCGTTGTCCTGCATATCGGTATATTCGCGGGTGCCGGGGCCCTGATTGCCCTTGGCGAACCGATGGTCGGTGTTTTGGCGCTGATCCTGCTTCGCGTGATCTGGGGAGTCTTTCTCTCCGTGCGGCGACGGCTCCGCCTTGATGTTGAGGCTGCGTAAAAGTTGACGCAGCGTCATAAATCAGGTGTTTCTGACCTTAGGTAGCAGAGCAGGGCCTATGCCAGACACTGAAGTCACTGAAGGCCCCCGTGGGCGCCGTGCCGAAACGAAGGCTGCCAATCGCGACGCCATCCTGCAGGCGGCCCGGGGGGTGTTTGCGCGGATGGGTGTGGATGCTGCGACCGTGCGCGACATCATCCGAGAAACGGATTTGGCCTCGGGTACATTCTACAATTACTTCAAATCCAAAGAAGATATATTCCAGGCTATTGCCGATGATTCTACAGCGCGTTTCCGGACCATCCTGAAGGATGTAAGAGAGGCGGCGCCGGATTTCGCCACATACATCTTGGCGGCCTATCGCGCTTATTTCCAGTTTCTGAGCGACGAGAACAATGAGGCGATCTCAAACGGAGCGCCGCATATGGCGCTGATCGGCGTACGGGTGGACACTCCTGAAATGAAAGCCATTGTCGCTGAAATCCGAAGCGATATCGATGTGCGGCTCCGCCAGAATGCCTTGCCGCATGCAGATGCCGCCTATGTCGCTGCGGCGGCGGTCGGGATCGCTCGGGAATTGGGGGATGTAATGCTGCAGCGACGCCCGGTGGATGTGGATGGCGCCACACAATTTGCGGCGAACTTGTTGCAGGTCGGGCTGCGTGACCAGATGGCTGCCGCACCTGAATGAGCCTTCGCGGAACCCTGATACGCGCGGTGCTGCGTCTGCCCGAGCCTTGGCTTGTGCGACTGGCGGGCGGTGCGCCGATTGAGCGTCGCGGGCGGCGGCTCGACCCTGTGTTCCAGGTCCTGAACACGGCGTTGAAACGCAACCCGCCATACTCAGCCCTCGGGCCGGCGAAAGCGCGTGAAGTTTCTGCCTCCGGCCTTGCCGCTGTCACAGGTCCGCCGGACCAAGGCGTCGCCTGGGATGAGGAACATGTCTCTGCAGGTCAGCCAAGCCGCAATATCCCGGTGAGGGTCTATCGTCCATCAGACCAGGACCCGAGCGCGCCGATCATCGTTTATGCCCATTTCGGGGGCGGGGTGATTGGGGATCTTGAAACGTCCCACGCATTCTGCACGCGGATTGCCCGGATCGTGCGATGTCCGGTGGTGTCGGTGGACTACCGACTGGCCCCAGAGCACCGCTGGCCAGCGGGACTGGACGATTGCACCACCGTCTATACTTGGGCGCTTGGGCAGGGTGCGCGTCTCGGCGCACCCAGCGGCCAGGCATCCATCATGGGTGACAGTATGGGCGGCAATTTCGCTGCGGTGATCGCTCAAGACATGGACCGCGAAGGACTGCCCACCCCCTATTTGCAGGTGTTAGTCTATCCGGCGGTCGATGCGACCGAACAGACCGCGTCCTATGCCGAGTTTGGAGATATCGCCCCGCTAACGACAGAGACCATGACGTGGTTCTTCGAGACCTACCTTCCCGAAGGGGTGGACGTTTCAGATCCCAGGATTTCACCCGCCCAGGAGATGGTGCTGGAGGGATTGCCGCCCGCGATTGTCGTTACCGCCGGGTTCGACCCACTTCTGGATGAAGGAGACGCCTATGCCCGCCGGTTGGATGCGGCAGGTGTCGAGACCGAGTATCTCTGTTTTGAAAGCCTCGCCCATGGGTTCACCGCGTTTACCGGAGTTTGTAAAGCGGCAGATCAGGCGTGTACTGACATCGCGGACCGGGTAAGAGAGGCCTATGACAGCCTCGCGGTGCCACGCTGATGCGCGCGGCGGTATGCCAGTCGCTTAGTGATGATCTTAGCGGTCTTAGAGTTACTGACGTGCCGATGCCAGATCCCGGCGTGGGGCAAGTTCGTATCAAAGTGGCCGCCGCAAGCGTAAACTATCCCGACTTGTTGCTTTGTCAGGGCAAGTATCAGTTGAAGCTGGAGCCGCCTTTCGTGCCCGGACTGGACTTCGCCGGCACCATTGATGCTTTGGGCGAAGGCGTTGCAGGCTGGGAGATCGGCGACGCGGTGGCTGGCGGCTCGCGACACGGTACTTTTGCCGAATACGTCGTGTCTGACGTCTCGAACCTGCGTGGCAAGCCGGGCGAGATGTCGTTTGAAGCGGCGGCAGCGTATTCCGCAGCATATCTCACCGCCTATGTCGCTTTAGTTCGCCGCGCGAACCTGCAGACGGGGGAAACCCTGCTGGTCCATGGCGCAAGCGGCGGGGTGGGGCTTGCCACAGTCGATGTTGGGCGGATTCTTGGCGCCACCGTGATTGCCGCTAGTGGATCAGCTGACAAGCGCGAGAAACTCACAGCCTATGGTGCAGACGCCGTTCTCGACCCGGCGCCCGGATTTCGTCACCAGGTCAAGGCGCTGACCGATGGCCGCGGCGCAGATGTTATCTTTGATCCGATCGGCGGTGACGTTTTTGACGAAAGCACACGCTGCATAGCATTTGACGGCCGCCTGCTTGTCATTGGCTTCACGTCTGGGCGGATCGCCACCGTGTCGTCAAACATTCCTTTGATCAAAGGCTTTTCGGTGATGGGCGTTCGCGCCGGGGAATACGGGCGCCAGTTCCCGGAGCGCGGTATCGAAAATCAAACAGCGATTTGGGATTGGGCCGAGCAGGGTAGAACCAGGCCTGTGATCGACAGCGTGATGCCGTTAGAGGCTACGGCCGAAGCGCTATTGAAGCTGAAAAACCGAGGCGTGTTCGGCAAGGTCATCCTAAAACCCTGAAGGTTTGTGACTGAACTTTCACCCGCCAACCGACGGAATTGAGCTAGGAGGCGCGTTCGTAGAGCATGCGTTCAACCTCCCAAAGGGCTCATCCCATGAACAAATTTCTTTTGCTGGTCGCCGCAAGCGGCCTGGTCATTGC
>JBCCAA010000009.1:0-55139 GCA_039815055.1 Pseudomonadota bacterium
CACCGATCAGCAGGCCGGGCGCGCTCAGGGTGAACGCGAATGACTGCCGCCCTTGCGAACGGCTATATGCGCCCATCATGAGCGCGCCCGCGGTCTATTTTTCGGTGGGTCGGCCTCTTATCAGAGCTGGTGTTTTCGAGCCCGCCTCAAGACGCCCTGCCGAAGCAAGACGAATGCAGGTTACCAACCGCCACCGCCGTTAACGGACTTCGGGCTCGTTACGCCCAAAGCCTCGGTCCCGGAAGACCGCATCATCGCCTCGGTTCGGTCGGTCCGGACCCGCCTGCCATGGGGTGATGACGGGGGTGAGTATGGGGGGAGCGTGGGGTGGGTCGGATAAGGACTGCGCGCCAATACGCTAAGGCCCAATCTGTATCTTTTGATACAGCGTATCCAGGAACGGCGTTTTTCCTTGCAGATACTCAGCAATCCCAATCGTGTTGCTTCGCTCAAGGCGTGACTTCAGCGCCTGGTAGGCAGCGCGATCCTCTGCGTGAGTTCTCAAATGATCACGTATTCGCAGCATGCGAAGCACGATCGCATGACCAGAGACGCAAACATGCAGTTTGTGTGTTCTGACGCCATCAACATCCCGCTTGAAAAAGTGGTGCCCTGCTGAAAGATCGCCGCCCCTGCGATATCCCAACAGGCGCAGTGCTTTCGTCCATTCATGCAATTGGTCAGCGCGCGAGACGACCGCAAGCACATCGATCTCCGGCTTGGCACTCAAACCTTCAACAGCTGTGCTTCCAACATGGTGAAGAGCATGACAGGCTGAGCCGAAAGCCGGGTCCAACCGCGCAGCTTGCTGTTTGAAGAGGCTAGGCCATCTTTTGTCATGGGCTGTGATCGCACTCGTTAAAGGCATGAACTCACCCCGACCTGTCAGCGGCCCATTCCAACTGACCTCATGTGCCTTCAATGGATGGGCCGGTAGAAGATCGCGACCAGTGAGGAGAAGGTCGCGACTTAAACCGGCTTCTTTTCCGGCTTCAGCACACCGCGATTGAGCAGTTCTTCAGCGATCTGCACCGCGTTCAACGCCGCACCCTTGCGCAGATTGTCGGACACGCACCAGAAGGCCAGGCCATTCTCGACGGTGGGGTCAGTGCGGATTCGAGAGATGAAGGTCGCCCATTCGCCAACGCAATCGATCGGGGTGATGAACTGGTCTTCGGCCGGGTCATCCACCACCATCAGGCCAGGGCTTTCGCGCAGCAGGGCACGCGCCTCATCGGCGTCCATGGCGCCGCCAAGCTCGACATGCACCGCTTCGGCATGGCCGACAAAGACCGGCACGCGAACGCAAGTGGCGACCAGCTCGATACTGTCATCGATGATCTTCTTGGTCTCGACCCGCATCTTCCACTCTTCCTTGGTGAATGCATCGTCCATGAAGACATCGATTTGCGGGATAACGTTGAAGGCGATCTGGTGGGCGAACTCGGTCGGCTCGGGCGCCTGGTTCACATAGATGCCCTTTGTCTGCTGCCACAGCTCGTCCATGGCCGCTTTACCGGCCCCGGAGGTGGACTGATACGTCGAGACAACCACGCGCTCCACGCCCACCGCTTCGTGCAGGGGTTTCAGGGCGACCACCAACTGGGCAGTCGAACAATTGGGATTGGCGATGATGTTCTTGGCCGTATAGCCCATTACAGCATCAGCGTTCACTTCCGGAACGATCAGCGGCACATCCGGGTCCATCCGGAAGGCAGACGAGTTGTCGATGACAATCGCGCCTTCAGCGGCGATTTTTGGCGCCCATTCGGTGGCGACGCTGCCGCCGGCCGACATCAGGCAGATATCGACCTGGCTGAAATCAAAGCTCTCAATGTCGTGGCATTTCAGCTCACGGTCACCATAGCTGACCTCGCGGCCGAGGGAGCGACGCGACGCGACGGCGAACACCTCATCGGCTGCAAACTGGCGCTCATCCAGAATGTTCAGGATTTCCTGGCCCACATTTCCTGTGGCGCCAACGACTGCAATGCGCGTGGCCATGGATAAATATCTCTCTTAGACGGTTGTCAGCCCGCGCTTATGGCGCATTCTCAGCAGGTGTAAACTGCGGCGTGCATTCGGCGCGGCAAATGTAGTGCGAGGCTTGAAAGGTAGACCGCATGGCCGAGGATATCATCACCCGGTATGTCGCCTGTTACAATGCGCGCGATATTGACGGCATGCTGGCCTGTGTGACCGAAGACGTGGTGTTCGAGAACATCTCAAACACGGGCCAATCGCTGCGGCTTGAGGGCAAACCGGCCATGCGCCAGGTTGCGGAACTGTCGGGCAATGCGTTCTCCTATCGCCGCCAGCGGGTCGTGAGCCTGGTTCTGGCGGGCGACAAAGCCGCCGCCGAAGTGGAATTTGAGGGCAAGGCCGCTGTCGACCTTCCCAATGGGGTTGCGGCCGGGGAAACGGTCAAAATCCGCGGCGCCAGCTTTTTCGAGTTTCGCGCAGGCCTGCTATCACGGATCGCTGACTATAGCTGAGGCGGGCGGGGCACCGGCAAACCGCCCGGCCCATTCCGGCGCCAGGGCGTCGCGAAACAGCGCTTGCGGAATGTGCGCGGTATAGCCGCCCTCGGCATAAACGCCGATGTCATAGGGATCGAAATGCACGGTCAGCCCGCCAAAGGCGGTGGGATCGGTCGACGGCAAAAGCGTCACCCGCGTGAACCATGTGAGCGTGTCCGGCAAAAGCTCGGCGATCTCTTCGGCCTCAAACTCATAACCGTATCGTTCAGATTTTTGCGCCCCGATAGTGTCCCGCACCGGGCCAAGCAGCGCCTCGATCATGGCCTCGTAAGAGACAAACATTCGGGCCGGGTCGACTTCGGTGTCTGTGGTGCGATCCCAGATCAGGGAATAGGTGCCGAAATTGCCATGGGCGCCGCCGGCGAACTCGTAGTGGCCGCCCTTAAGGCTGACCTGGTCCAGCCCCTGGGGCGCCGCCGTGGCCGTCCAATCGATATCGAGATCCCACATGCCGGTGGCCCCCGCCTCTTCTGCCGCAAACCCGCAAAAGGCTTCAGTCTCAGACTTGGCGTCTTCAAAGAGCTTATCGGCAAAGTCGCGGTCGAAAATCAGGATCTGGCCGTCGATGCTCACCTCGCCTTCGCAAGCTGGCGTCTCCAGGATCCAGGTCAGCGGATCGGTGGGCATCAGTGTCAGCGGCTGCACGATTGAATCTTCAACCGGCAGGTCAGCAACGACATCTGGGTCAGCGACCGGCTCGACAGTGGCATCATCATCAGACGCTTCGCACGCCACCAGCCCAGCCAGCGCGACAAACGCTGCGCCAGCTCCAAAAGACTTTAAAGACAAAGGCATTGGCCCCTCCAATTTGAAGGTGTTGTGCCCGACTCGCCCCGCTCTTGGCAAATGCGCCTCTATCAACCCTTGAAAAATCGCAGTGCCGTGAAGGCTCCGCCCAATACGCTGCCAATACCGCCCAGCACCATGATCAGCGGATTGGCCGCCTGGGCAAAAAAGATCGCGCGGCGAAAATTTGAAACCTCCACGGTTACCGTATCCCGAAACGTGCGCACCGGTAGGGCCCTATCGCCGACAAGCGCATAGATTTCCAACACGAGATCCTGTGGCCCGGTTCGCACAGGCGTGACTTCCCAGCGCCAGGTGTTCGCGGTGATGGGGGAGACCACCTGGTCTGCCGGAGAGCGGTCCTCGATGTCGAAACCTGAACCGGTCAGGGCGACGCGAACATCACCGGACACGTCGGCCTCGCCCTCCACCACTGTTTCCCGGCCCGGCAGAGCGGCAATCGCGCTGGCTGCGCCGGTGGCATCAATCGAAAGAGTCACATCAAACGCCCGGCCAAACGCAGCGGAGTCCGGAGTTTCATGGGCAATCGGCACCCGGCGCAAGATTTCCGTGCCTGCCGCATTCGACATGTTTTCGATCGACACGATCGGCTCATCAAAGCCTACACTTCCGGGCGGCGCGGCGGTGCCTGTTGTGGTTGTGGCGTCGGATGCCTCGGCGTTGAGCGCGGGCGCGGGCGACATCAAGCTGATGACGCCGAGGCCAAGCGCACCAAGGCCAACAATAATGAGCAGGATCGAAATCAGACGCAGCATGGCAGCGGCCCCAGTGTTTGTTTCAAACTCTATAGCAGGCGATCAATCGGGCGAAAATGCGCCGCGAGCTGCAAGATAGAAAGCAATGGCAGCGGCGTTGGATACGTTGAGGCTTTCCATATCACCCGACATAGGGATCTGCGCCAGAAACTGGCAGGCGCTCGCCACCGCCGGACGCAAGCCCTTGCCTTCAGCGCCCATCACAATGGCCAGGGGCTGTCCCGGCTCGGCCAGCGTGGCGAGATCGGCCTCTGCCCCACCCGCAAGACCGATGGTGAGGAAGCCCGCATCCGCCAGGCTCTCAACCGCTCGCGCGATGTTCACCACGCGCACTTCGCGCACGCGTTCAACCGCGCCGACGGCGCTTTTGGCCACAGTGCCGGTCAACGGCGGACTGTGTCGGGTCTGCAGGATTACCGCGCCCACGCCAAACGCGGCGGCTGAGCGAAATATCGCTCCCAGATTGTGCGGGTCGGCCAACTGGTCGAGCACGGCAATGCGCTCGGGCCGATTGGATAGCACATCGTCCAGGCTCTCAGCTTCCAGCGGATCGGTGTAGAGCGCCGCGCCCTGGTGCACCGCACCGGACGGCAACAGGCGGCCGATTTCGGACACGTTGACGATGTCAGGCCGGGCAGTGCCAAGCGATAGGCGTTTTGCGGCATTCTCACTGGCCACAAGGCGGTGGACCTGTCGCCGGGGGTTGTCGAGGGCGGCCTGTACGGCATGCAGCCCCCAAAGCCACAGCGGACCTTCGGCGGCATCTGCAGAATGTTGGCGATTGCCCCGTTTCGGGCGGTTGCGCGGAGATTTGTTCATACGTATAAGGCGCGCTTCGATGTTGGCCGGGGCAACCCGCCTTTCAGCATTGAAGCGGCCCGGCGTCAAACACGCTTGTTGCTCCGTGGAGGGGTGGCCGAGTGGTTAAAGGCAGCAGACTGTAAATCTGCCCGCATAGCGTACACAGGTTCGAATCCTGTCCCCTCCACCATTTCATGCCTCTTGGACCGATGGCCCTCCGGCGGGGCGGGCTGACCGCCCGAGCCGCATTTGCGGCTTTGTCGGTTCGAGGAATATCCTCTCATCTCCACCATTCGCAGCCGGCTGTACGCAGCACAAGATTTTGATCCGGGGGATCAAAATCAGGCGGAGAATGACCCGGCAGGGGTCGCAACAGGTCCGGTTTCTGTCACAGTTTGAATGGTTTTACGGCCTGCGCGCTCCGCTTGCTGCTCGGTACTATTCCCCGCTTTGCGGTTACACCTACGCGATGGAACATCTATCCTGAGATTCAATGGAAACCGACAAAAGCCCCAGCGGGCGCAATCGGTGCCTCTCATCAGAACGTTCCGATATAGACAGGCTGATCCTCTCCGGATTCTCCCGACCAACGCATCGGGCTCAGCCTTGACAGCCCGCCGCATACAAATGCGCAAGCTTGAAGATGCGGGCTATGTGACGGTTGGGAAAGGCTATGACGGCCGCAAGCCACAGACCAAGGTCCACCTGACCCAGGAGGGACGCGCCGCATGGATCACGTGGATCGACCGGATGAAATCGATCATGAATGCTGCGGAATGAGTCCACTACTGAGGCGTGGAACCGGGGCCGATCAAACCCAAGTGCACTCAAGGCTGGAGCCAGCCGAACCAGGTTTCGTCGATCATCATCGAGATCTGGGTGAATACGCCCTGGGCTGAGTAGCGGCTTGGATCCAGGTCGCGGTCCCGGAACCCAATAGCGTTATATCCCAGCGCCAGTCTGACATCCTCATGGGGTTTCCAGGCCACCGCTGCGCCGACACTGGTTTGTGTTGAATCGCCCCAATCAACGCTGCGCACGGCCCCACGGATCTCTCCGTCCCAGGAACGATTGAACTCACGGGTCAGCCGGGTTGATGCCAATTGCGCCGTGGCGTCATAGCCATTGCCATCCTCGATTTTCGCGGCCAGGCGTCCCGAAAGGGTCCATTCCGCGCCGAACTGTCGGTTCGCATGGGTCGATACGATGTGCACATCCCGTTCAAAGCCGCTCGCTTGCTCCCGGCTCCACTGGTACAGCGCGAAGACATCGGTGGCGGCCTCATCGGCGGGGCGCCGCGCAACGCCAAGCGTTGCTCTGATCCGTTCGGTATCAGGCGCATTGAAGATGTTATCTCGCGCAACGTCCAGCTTGACTGCGCCGGAAATGACCGGATTGAATCGTTGCGCCCAGGCTGATCGCATGGCGTAGAAGGTGGAAGTGTTGCTAGTGCGCGCCTCGACCCGCAGGGACCGGCGAGCCCGGCGCGACCGTCGGTCGGCCAACGCAACGGAAATCGCAGCGGAATCCTGAGCCGCAGCGGCGTTGCCACCATCATCGAAGATCTCCGTGATCTCCAACTGCGGTGCGATGGATACTCCTTCGGTGAGCTCCCATTGCGCACGGATGCCGTAAGCTGCTTCGCCCGTATTGCCGTCGAGTGAGCCACCCTGGCGCCACTCGCCATACACATCGGTCGCCGGCAGGATACCGGTCTCGACCCCGAACAAGGTCCGCCCCTGGCTGATATTGGTCTGCGAGGAGGTCAGGCCATTCACGAACGTTTGTTCAGGCAACTCGTCAATGATGCGATGAGCGGCATAGACCCGTGTCGAGTCATGGACGATCGCATCGGCGCCGAGCGTCAGGCGGGTGCCGATATCGCCGATGGCACTTTCAAGTTCGGCATACGTGCTGCCGGGGCGTTCACCGATCCTGAGATCACGCGACACGCGCACCACACCAGCGGTATAGTCAGTAACCTGGTCGCTGGTATCCTGCGTGACATGACGCGGGCCTGCCGCGATTGACCAGTCGGCGAATTGGCGCTCGATGCGCCCTTCAATGATCGATCGGCCATTGTCGCTTTCGATGTCCAGCGAATGGCTGGCAATCAGGCTGAGGCCGGTAATCTGGTCGATCAGTGTGTTGTATTCCGCCCGCACTTCGCGCCGACCGGCAAGGATCGGCGAATCGGGATTGTCAAACGCCAGACCCGCTTGCGCTGCCTCAACGGTCAATTGACCGCCAGCGACCGTTACATCGGCGCCAAGGCGGACAGCATTGTCGAAATCATTCGTGCCCAAATCATCATGAATATCCATGCTGCCAATTTCCGCATAGATCACGCCGGCCGCAAGGGTTTGCTCGATACCGATGGATCCTGACGTGCGATCATCCAGACCCGCTTCGCTTTCATCGAAGTTGAAGCCCGCAAAGATACGACGGCCATTCTCTGAATGCTCATAGCGGATGCCTACCACCAGATCATCGGTGTCATCGCCGCGGGTTTCATAAGTCGCGCGCAGGAAAACCGGATTGCCGAATTCATCAAAGCTCGGGATCGGCGCCTTGAGGGTCAGCCGTCCGGTCTCGTCATCCAGCAGATAGTCTGCAAACCGGACCAGGGCAGTTTCTGATGCAACCAATCCAGGCGTGTCCCTGAAACGCGTTTCAATCGTCAGCGTTTCGGAATTTGCCACCAGCGGCGCACCGGGCAGCGTGATGTTGAGGGCCAGGCCGCTGCCTCGGAGGCGTTCCGTGCGCGACGTTGAATCCGCCTCGGCCACAAAGCCCTGGAGCACCCAATTGTCGTCACCGGTGAAGGCATTGATGCCGGTCAACGCGCGCCGCGTGCGGGTAAGCGCTTCGCCGCCGAAGACATCGGTGCGGAAGTCTCCGAACATGGCCGAGTGGACGCCCTTGTCGACGCGCACATACAGTTTGGAACGGGACTGGGCTTCAAACCCGCGCTCACCGGCATCGCCATAGATCGGATAATAGGCCTCCGGATCGATGTCGCGGAACAGGCCGTCGCGGCGCGACGCTTCGCTGTCATATGCGGCAGTCAGCAGGACATCACCACGCACACGGCCCTTCAGGAAGAACGCCACGCGGCCATCGGTCTCGAAGCTTTCCGGGAACAGCTCGCTGTCGGCTGGCTCCAGATCGCCTGACAGGTCAAAACCCTGGGCGGTCAAATCGACCACGCCAATGGCCATCAGGTCACGCGCAACCGTCTTGAAGTCCAATACGATTTCAGCCGAAAGTGTGCCGTCATTGCCGGCTATGATCCTCGCCGTTCCGGGCCGATCTGGTGCTCTGAGGGCAAGCAAAGCTGCACCATGGTCCAGGCGAACCTGAAAGCCCGGCACAGCTGGCTGGACGTCCTGGCCAACAAAAGACACAGGCTCATCGCGGCCTTCAAGGTCTGCTGAAACGGTGATGAAATGGCGGCCAAGCGCGGGCGCGCCGTTTTCGTCCAGCACGCGAAGCACAAACTCCGCAGCACTCACGCCATCGGCGGCGATTTCAGAGCCGACTGTGTCGATCACCAGTTCGGTTGCCGCACCAGGGCGCACAACTTCAGTGCTGGCAAGCACGCGGAGGTTTCCAAACATATCCACCGCGCGCACATCAACTGTGTAGCGTCCGGCGTCGAGTTCGATGCCGTACCAGGCAGCCACTTGTGCGCCGACTTCACGGTTTTCCACAATGGAACCAAGGGTTTCACCTGATTGCGGTTCACCATCGACATAAAGGACAGGTTCCATCCCCGGACGGATGGCGGCCATGAACCGACCATCGCGGGAATAGGTCACACCAGTCTCTGCGTCCGGGAGCGGCCAAACCCACTCACCGACACGAATGTCCACACGTCCAAGACGGCTCGCAAGGACTTCCGGGTCCAATTCGTCTCCGGCCACTGGTGTTATCGCAGTGCCGTCCAGTCCGGCATCATCCAGCAGGGATGGCCCAATCGGCGCGCCCGACAAGCTTAAGCGACCATTGGAGATGTCGCCGTCCGGACCGGGCTGTTCACGCAGGCGAGACAGGTCTCGGCTCACGGTTTCGCCAATCAGGCCTTCATAGGCCAGGGCCTGGTCCAACATGGCGTCTGGCGACAGGCGCGCGGCGCGTTCGGCAGCAATCCGCTGGATACGGGAGTCAACACCGCAGGCCTCGTCTGCCGGACAAGCCAGCGGGAAATCAGCACGGTGGAGTTCACCGGCGATCAGATCAACGAACCGCGCCTTGCCGCCACCCGCCTGGCGGGCGGTGTGTTCTGATGGCAGGAAGCCGCTGACCAGGGTTTCAGGATCAAGGCGTGCAACGCGCATGCCCGGCTTGAGACCATACAGGGAATAGCGGCCAAGTTCGTCGGTTTCGACCCATGTGCCGTCTTCGAGCCAGATCCGCGCACCGGGCAAACCCACCTCATCTTCATCGCGCAGGCCATCGCCATCCGCATCGGCCCAGACGGACCCGATCAGATAGGCACGGTCAGAGAACAGGCCCTCATCTGACACCTCCACCGTTTCGCGAGCCCGGAAAGAACGCGCGAGCACGCCGCCACCGGTCATGGCCTCAGCCATGGCAACATTAACGGTGTTCCCGCTGCGCGCATCGGCGCCAACCTGCATGCGATATAGAATGGTTTTGACGTCCCCGATGTTCAGACGCCCCACCGGGAAGGTGAGCGCGCGACCAGGTCCGCGCATGGCCTCCAGCGGTTGGCCGTCCAGGCGCACCGTGCCATCCAGGAATCTCAGGCCGGGCGCTGGGGCGTCCGTAATCTCAGCGTCCAAGAGCACAGCGTTGGTGTTGTTCTGCACGGTCAACGTATATTCGACGGTGTCACCAAACTGAACGGTTTCGCGGTCAGCCTCTTTCTCAAGCGATAGCTGTCCAAGGGTGAGGTCGGGATCAAGCGGGACATCGATGATCGGCGGACCGTTCTCGAAGCTCGCGGTGAACACGCCAGCATCCAAGTTGCCCGAATAGCCGTCTCGACCATAGGAGCGTCCATCAACAACCCGGCGTCCGGCAAAGACCGACTCCGCCACAATCGAAGGGAAACTATAGTCTTGCGGCGCGGCCACATCGACATAGTAGAGCCCGCCATCCAGGCGTGGAATGACATAGGTGCCGGTTGAGTCGGTAAACTGAACCGGGTGCGGCGCGCCTGTGTCTGGGTCCACGGCGATTGTGCCATCGGTGTTGCGAACGGTGACTTCGGCGCCGGCTACCGCATCAAGACTGGTGGAATCAAACACCACGCCAAGGGGATCCACCACTGCGGTATCGATGAGGACGGCTTGCGTACCGGGATCGAAAATGGTGGCCCGCAACCGGTCACCAGAGACAGATTGCAGCACGCAATTGCCGATCGCCTGCGGCCCGCACGCACTGCCCTGGCCACGGTCAGACTCCGAAAGGCGAAAAGCCACTTCAGCTCGGAAAAGACCGGTATTGGCACCCGTCTCAAGAAGGTTCACGAGCACCGTGTCACCGGTCTCACGCGATTCCACCTGAACACGAATAAAGCGCTGCTGGAACTGCGTTTCAGAGATCGCGGCGGACGTGTTCAGACTGTTCGAGCGCGCCTCCAGGTACACCCCGTCGCGCGCCAGCGTATAGCCTGGAAACGTGTCGAGGCGGTAGACCGGGGCGTCGCGGTAATCGGAATCGACCGGGTGGCGCGGCGCAGTCGGAACAGCCTCAGACGGATCGGTTGACTGGGTGGGCGGACTGGCCAGTCCCAGCGACGCACGCCGGATCAGTTGCGAGGGTTCAAGGAACCGCAGCTGCGCTTGGTTGGCGCCAGCGCCGCCAGCGGCCACTGAGTTACAGGTCTCATTGGACACCGCGTCTACGGACCCGTCGCCATCCAAGTCTGCCGTGATCTGGTTGGTGATCACCGTGCCCGGTGTGATGTCATCATTCACGCGCACATCGAAGGTGAAGCTGGCCGATTGGCCGGGCGTCAGAAGCGATTCTGGTACAAAATGCGCCACCACAACAGGCCGGGCTGATGGCGAGACGCTGGAATAGCTGCGCCAGGCCTGGCCGTCTTCAGCGCTGCGCACCACACGCACCGATCCCGCCGGAGAAGGAGACGCGCCATCGGCGAGCACCAGTTCTGTATTCGGCGGGATGGCATCCTCGATCAGCAGGCCGTCGCGGCTTACACCATCAATGGAGACCTCGCGTACGAAGGGGGACAACTGGTCCAGATTCACCATGTCGAGCGTGTAGTTGACGATCGATCCAGCGCCGATGGGAACCGCACAGACGGGAAAAGCACTCTTGCTGATCGAAAACTGGCGCTCTGCCATCACTTCAATCGTGTCGGCTCGGCTACGCGTTCGGGCTGCGTCGACGCGAGAAACCGCGCTTATACGGAGGGCGTAGTTCGAGCCGGTAAGGGCGTTGCCGGGCACGCGCGCGGTGATGACAAGGGCGATGGCTTGTCCAGGCAGAAGCTCTTCAGTTTCGACAAGCAACGGCTCATCAACATCGGCCACGCCATTCTCATTCAGATCTTGAATGATGGTGATGGTATCTGGCAGCGCCACGCCGTCCACCGCAGCAACGGAAAGGCCATAACGGTCCGCCTGATTGCCGGTATTGCGCAAGAGGTGAGGCAGCTGGACCAGTTCCATCGGACTTGCAAGCCGATACGTTTCGGTCAGCAACTCAAAGTCCGCGAGCAAAGACACCTGCACGGTGGCAATGGACGAGGTTACCTCGAAGCTACGATCCGTAGACGGATCGAAATATGTGGCTTGCGCCTGGTTGCGAATAACCGTGCCAGCCGGAGTTCCCGCCGCCGCGATGCCAAAGGCACCGACGAGGGCCGCGAACCCTGCCACCACGGCCTTGAAGCCGTGTCTCATCACCCAATCCTCTGCGCCTCATTTGTCGGACGCGTTTGTTTGGTCAGGGTCAGGTCAGCTTCTGCTGCCGGAGCCTCTAGTCATAACCGCCCCACTGTTGGGGCGGCCTGGGCAGCCGTTTTGACGGCCCGGAAGGTCTTCAGCGCCGTGGCGCCCTATTCCACTTCGGTGGAGAAGCGCACTGTGACGCTGGCACCCGATGCAATCTCGCCAGCGGTCACGACGGGCGCGCCGCCCTGGCCAAGCGTGAAGCGGATGTCACCGGCTGAAACCTCGCCTTCGTCATCGCTGAGCGTGTCCGAAAGTGTGGTGAACGTGCAGGCGGCCGTAGCGCCCTGACCTGCATCGCCGAGGCAAACGCGCAGGGTGTCATCCACATAAGTGGAGAAGGCCGGTACAGCGTCGGTAATGTTGACGTTGCTGATCGTATCGACACCGGAGTTCGTGGCGACCACCTGCCAGACGATACACTCGCCCGGCGCCGCAGTGGATGCGGTCTGGGTGAACGCGCCATCGGGACCCAGGTCGGCGATTGTATCAATGGCGTTGGCAGACCCATCTGCACAGTCGGCATTGACCGATGCGGTTTTCACCATGCGCAGCTGAGCCTCGACCACCTCAGACCGGTCAATGTTGGTCACGTCCGTACCGCCATTATTGTACGACGCGGTGACGGTCAGGATATCGAGCTGACCGTTCGGTGCGCTGGTTGGCGCAAAGGTGCGAACCACGAAGTTGAGGCTCTCACCGGGATCAAGCTCCAGCGTATTGCCGGCACCGAGCGTGCCCGCCACGAGCGTGCCCGTAGCATCGGTGTAGTAGACCGTTCCACCGGTGGTCAGGGACGCAAACGGTGTATCCGCCGTGCCGTCGCCATCGGTGTCCACCAAAAGGTTGTTGGACCAGCCCGATGTGCCATTGACCGCTGACAGCGTAATGGCTTCGGTGGTGTTGCCATCGTTCTGCAGTGTGTGCGGATAATCGATGGAACCGCCGGGCTGCACCTGGCCGGAATTGTTCTGTAACAAGGTGATCTCTTCATTCGGCAGGACATCCACCGCATCAAGTTTCACATCGCTCGCACCGGAGTTTACAGAGACAACCCGGAAGAAGATGCCGTAATCGCCATCGCTGTCGGAGTTGCCATCAACGTCGTCATTCCCGGCGCCGTCGATCACAAAGCTGCGGTCGGCAATGGCCTGGGTCTCAATAGATGGGATCTGGACTTCAGCCGTGATGGCAAGCTCACCACCAGCAGCAATCGAAGGCGTCGTCGTAATGACACCGCCGCTACTATCGCGGAACGTGACGCCCCACCCCGTGGGGAGCGAGCCCAATGTCGAGCCTATGAACGACCCACCCGCACTCAGTTGGAAACTGTCAGCAACCAGGCTGTCATTCTCGATCACGAGCGGGAAGGTGACACTGTCGCCCGGATTTGCGGTCTCGGTCGTGATCGGCGCCGCGTCGTTGTTGTAAGCGTGACGGTTGGTGCCTGTGTCGTCATCTGCGTCAGCGGCAGCACCGTTTGAAAGGTCAACGGTTGGCGCGTTGATGGTGAGGATCAGGCCTTCTGCATCGTCATTGGCCGGGGTTGAAGACGGATCAGCGCTCGACTCGGCGACCAGGTCATAACTGGCGTTCGTGTCTGCGCCGCTGCCGGGAGGCAACTGAGCATGGACCACAACGGTGAGGGTTTCACCCGATGCCATTGGACCGGTATCGACGCCACCTTCACCATTGGTGTTGAGGAGTTGAACCGTGCTGGTGGCGTTCCAGATTGTGAAGCTGGTACCGAGCGGGAAGCTTGCGCTGTCAATGATCGACAGTTCGAACGTGTCTGTGCCATTGCCCGTATTCTGGATGGTGTGCGTGAAGTAGACGAGTTCACCCGCCTGGACGGTGTCGACTTCCTGCGTGTTGTTGATGGCGCCATCGTCATCACCGCCATCATTGGCGGTGTCATCCTCACCAGCGCCGGTGTCGGACACGACCACATTGTAAATTTGCGGAACGGTGTCAGTGACCAGGTTTGATGACTGGTCGCCATCATCCGTATTCGGATCACCGTCGACTTCGCCGGAGACGTAAGCGCGGTTAAGGATGTCGTCCCCAGCTCCAAATGTAGTCGTTGGGTCATACTCAACCGTGAAGTTCAGTTCGATCGACACGCCGGGGGCAAGAACATCGTCGAAGCCATAAACACCGGGTTCGGCGCCGGAGTTGGAGATCGCTCCGTCATTGTCGAGGTCGACGCCGAAGTCCGCCTCGGTCACGTCGGTGTTGCCGTCGGCATTGAGGTCGAGCGATAGAACGGTTTCCGAAAGATCGGCAGAAACGGCATTTACATCGCTGGTATCAATGGCCGTGCCGAAACCGGACTGATTGACGCTGACCAACGTGGTTCCTGCCGGAAGCGCGTCATAGATGATCACGTCTTCAGCCGTGCGGTTACCGGTGTTGGTCACCGTGATCGTGTAGTCGATCTCGTTGTTTGCGATGTCGTGCACAGACGATTTGATGATGTTCAGAACGGCGTCGCCCGAAATGGTCGCAACGTCCTGGTTGGTGTTGTCGAGCCCATCGGCGCCTTTGCTGGTGGTCAGGTCGGTGACCGTGCCATTAGCCGAGGTAACGTTCAAAAGGGCGCCAAACGTGTCGCCATCGGTGGCGGTTGGCGTCAGGCCGGCCACCACGAGTGAGACCTGGCGCGTTGCCGGGTCGTTCGGGTTCAGCGTCACGGTGGTCGCTTCGGGTTCACCGGCATCGACCGTGCCATTGTCGTTCAAGTCGACATAGACGCGCAGATCACTGAAATCGCCATCATCACCGGCCACGTCGGCGACACTGATCGTATAAGTGTCTTCGCCATTGCCGGTATTGGTCAGGATGTGCTGGAAGTAGACGGTCTGGTTTGACGCAACGGTTTTCGCATTGTCGCTTTCAAGCGTTGCGAAATAAACCTGGCGCACCTCAACGGTCGCGAGGTTAGACTGTGAGGTGTAGTCATTTCCAAGGGAGTCGCGATAGGTGGCAGTGGCCTGGTTTTGAATGGGCTGACCGGCCTCGGTAAGGGCGGTTGCGTGTTGCCCGGACAAACCGGCCATAAGGGCGCTGGTCGCAACACAGGCATAAAGGGCTCGGCGTCCGAGCTTTTCTGGAATTCGAATTGTCACAGCCCATACTCTCCCTGGCTTTTCACGCTTGGGTTGTGCTCTCGAATAGTAAAAAATTTGGAAATGTTACTGCACTTTGACCGGCGAGATCGGCATTATAGTTCATAAAAACAGCGCTCCAGTTTACCTGGAGCGCTGAAACTGAACGATCATTCAGAAAGACGGCGCCGGCGACGCTGAAGCGCGTTTATTCTACGCTAACGCGATAGGCGAACTGCCAGCTGTCGCCCGGCGCGATCGCTTCATTGGTCGACCAGCGCACCAGGTCATAATCGCCGATATCTGCAAAAACGCCGGGGCTTGTTTCCAGCGGGGGCACGCCCCAGTTTTCGCCGCCATCGATGCTGGCTTCGAAGGATGAAGAGATGACGGTGTCGTTCGAACCAAGTTCCAGATCGGTGGCGTCTGGAACTGGGGCGCTAACCACGAGACCGCTCAGCGGGACTTCGCCAATATTGGTGTAAGCCAGACGGTATTCGACCATTGCGCCAGGCGCGACATCCTCGATCAGTGTCAGGGTTTCTTCCCCGGCATCGTCATATCCGACAAGCCAGGCCGTCATTTCGCTCTCAAGCGGACCGTCCGCCAGGGCTGGAAGGGCCATCGCAACGGCGAGGGCAGCGGCAGTGAGGGTCTTCAACATTTAAGGCTCCTTTTCAAAGACCAGGACTAATTTACACGAACACCGAACCGGACCTCAGCGGTCTGGCCGGCGGACAAACAAAACGGCTGGACACCAGCGGCACCGCCCGGATCAAGGGCATTTCCAAGCGTGCAGGCGAAATCACTTCCGGTGACCGTGCAGCTGCCCGCTCCCGGCGATGGCTGGGACACGATACTGGGCGAGCCGGAAAACGCGGTAAAGGCTGGCGCAGCGTCGCGCGCGCGCACATCACACACGGTTTCTGCACCCTGGTTGACCAATGAAATCTGCCAGATGACGCACTCGCCGGGGCCCGCAATCACCTGGTCATCGTTAAAACCAGCATCTGGCGCGCCGTCACATAGCGCATCAAGCGCGCCGAGTTTTGTCAGCTCGAGCCGCGCGCTCGACACGGTGGTTGTATCAATGGCCGTCGCGGTGGCATCTCCGTCGCGCGTCTCGGCCACCAGGGCCAGGGTATCACGAGTGCCGGGCGCCACTTCGCAGGGTGCAAGCACACGCACATTGAATTGAGCCGCTTCGCCCGGCGCCAATCGGATGGCCGGTCCGAAAACCCCGGCATCCACGAGCGTGTCGATCCGCCAGGCACCGGCGCCAAGCACAGCCACGTCATCGCCAACACTTGCAAGATCAACCGTTGCATAGCCATCCGGCTCACCGGCATCTATGGCGCTGGCCAATTGAAGCTCGCCATTAAGGTGTGACTGGGTGGAAATCCGTACACGAATTTCTTCAGTGGTGGTGCCTGTATTGCGCAGGGTGTGGAGGTAGTTTGCCACGCCGCAGCCGGAAATCTGTCCGGATTGGTCGGGGGTTAGTGTGATCTGCGCATCGCCACCGATCAGCACGCCATCCTGCTTTACGTCCGTTGCGCCGGTCTCGAAGCTTTCAACGTGTATGAACACTGATTGGGCATCGCCGTCGATGAGGTCGCCGGGCGCAGTGACCTCCAGTTTGAAGGCATAGGTCTCGCCTGCTGACAGGGCTGGGGTGGATGTCAGCGGCGCGCCAGCCGCATCCTTGAACCGCGCCAGCCATCCGGCGGGCAATTCGGTTGTGCCTGCCAAATCCCCATATGCGGACAAGGCAAATGTATCGGTGCCAGCGCCTTCATTGGCCACAAACAGATCGAATGTAACGGTTCCGCCGGGCGCGGTTGTCATCTGAGTCGTCAGGCTGGAATCGGGATCGGCGTCCACGCTGCCGCCATCATTGAAACCCGTCGCACCGGCCGAATTGGCAACATCGACTCCTGCCGAAAGGCTTGCGCCGATGGCGAGATTGGCAGGGTCGCTGACGCGCGACGTCATGCCGGAAATCTCTGCAGTCGACGTAGCTGTGATCACGCTACCATGGGGCGCACTGGCGCTCGAGAACGGCAACACCGCAGCAATCACAACATCCACGGATTCGCCCGGCACCAAAGGTCCGGTATCGGTGATGCCATCTCCATTGGTGTCCAGAAGCGGTGTAGAGAAGTCCGTATGAAGATAAGTCAGCGTCGCGTCGGACAACCATCCGGTCTGGCTGCTTGGCGCCAGATTGTACGTGTCATCACTGTTACCAGTATTGGTCGCCGTCAGCCGGAAATAGACCGTGTCGCCGGGCGCAGCCACATCGACGCGCTGGGTGTCATTGACGGTCGCATCATCATCGCCGCCGTCATTTGTGGCGGCTGCCGCAGCACTGCCGGTGTCGGACAGCACGACGCCATAGACCGACGGCGCGGTGTCGCGCGTAGTGTTTGAGTTTACCGGAGAGCCAACGCCGCCGCCGTCGAGATCTGCCTGCACGCTGGCGGTGTTTTCAATCTCCAGACTTTCGCCCGCCGAGCCGAGGGTAGACACCACATCGGCGGTGAACCGGATCACCAGACTGTCGCCAGCTGCCAGGCTTGCGGCCTCTGCCGTGATGACATCTGACAGGACAGACGGCTCGGCCGAGAAGGTGCCCGTATGGCTGCCGAAGCTTGCGAAATCGAGACTACCCGCCAGCGTGTCGGTGACGGTGATATCGGTTGCAGCGGTCGCGCCGGTATTGGTGACGGTGATGACATAATCGACCGTGTCATCAGACAAGTCAGCCGCCGCGCCAACATCATAGGAAGACGCTTTGGTGATCTCGAGGATCGCATCGGCGGACATCGTAACGCGGTCGCGGTTGGTTCCGTCCGTGGCATCGGCGTTGCTGCCGGTGTCGGTCACACTGCCGGTTAAACAGGTGCCGGTCCCTTCCGTGGCCGACACCAAAAGACTGGCATCGAGCACCGTGCCTGCGGAAAGGCCAGCAGGGGTGCGACCCAACACGATCAGGTCTGCGGCTTCACGAGCCGAAACGGTCAATCGGCCAAATGTGCCCTCGCCTTGGGAGGTGGAATAAAGGATGGGCTCGCCCTCGGCGGCCAGACCATCACCATCGGCGTCGTGCACGACGTCGATACGCTCGAAATCACTGCCGTCGCCTGTCAGGTTCTCGGCGCTGACGCAATAGGTGTCCTCGCCATTGCCTGTGTTTGTCAGGGTGTGAATGAACCGGGCTGTGTCTCCACTGGCCGCGGCCTTTGAATTGTCGCCCTCGATCGTGGCGGCGAACACTTGCTGCACAAACAGCACGACTTCGTTGGTGAGTGCCTCACGGGCCTCACCGTTTTCATCAGTGTAAAGAACGTTGGCCTGATTGACGACACGCGTGCCCGCCTCTGGCGCATCAGCCATGGCCAGACCCCCGGTTACAGCAAGGGTCGCCGCACCGAAAACGCCATATGCGCGCCAGCTATTCCTCAACACGCACTCCATAGACGACCGAGCCTTCTTCGCCCGGCTCAACAGTACCGGTATAAGGGAACGCCAGCGCTCCGCGTGTGCCGTCTGCCGGCGCCGTCAACGTGCCGGGCGTGAGGCCAGATGGCGTCATCTCAAAGGCCGCGGTTCCGGAGCGATACAGTGTGTAAGCTGGCACCTGGTCACGCACATCGACATCGCTGATCTGCCCGGTGCCGTCATTGCGATAGGTAATCCTGAACACCACACAGTCGCCCGGTTCGGCGTTCTTGGTGATCTCAAAACTGGCATCGGTGGGCAGTTCGTCTGTCAGGCTGCCGTCGCAATCGCGGTCCAGGGCCATGAATTTGCCAGCCTTCAATTCACCGGCTGACAGCCTGGACACAGTGGTAATGTCGGTCACGCTTTGCGTTAGAACAGTAGACCCTAAAGTGACCGTGGCAGCGAATGTGGTAGAGTCGCGATAACCGTCCTGAGCATCGGCGGGGATCTGGCTTCGCACGAAGAATTGCAAGGTCTCGCCCGTGGGTGCAGCGCTACCATTCACCCAAAGCGTATCGCCGCCTGACAGCGCGCCATTGCCATCACTGTCATACCAAACTTCCCAGCCAAGGCTGCGAGAGCTGGTGGAGGAAAAATCAAGCGTGGCGCCGGCGAGCGAGGTCGGAATGTCCATGAGGTGGGGGTAGATGATGGTCGTGCCCGGCTGGGTCGTTTCGCGCTGGTCAGGATAGAATGCAATTTCCGGTGCGCCCAGAGTCACGCTGGCCTGGGGTGAGCGCGGCGACTGACGGCGCTCAATCGGCTGGCTGCTGGCCTGACTGTACACCGCTGCCACTTCGAACATGTTCGTGTGGGTTGTGCCCGGCGAGATCACTGCATCGGCGGTCGCATCATAAATGATGACGATGGACTGGCCCGGCAGCAGGACATCTGCATCGGAAAAGCTCCACTGGGCCAAGCCGCTGGAGGCATTGTAGCTGAAGGTCGGCGCGGAAGCTGGCGATGCACCATCGATGAGGATCGATACCGGCGAGACGCCGTTCGCGCGCAAGGCCGGAGGCAGAACATCCTGAAGCAGCGCGTTGTAGGCGGGCCCGGCGCCCGCCACACTGGCGTTGCTGGCCGTCAGTGTGTAGCGAACCGTCTCACCGCCCGTGAGCAGACCATCGCTGTCGGCGCTGGTCTTCGAAACAGAGATATCAGGCTCAACGATGGTGGCGCGCCGCGTCTCGCCGCCATTTGTCAGCTGCGTGTCTTCGCCATCGCGCAGCCGCGTCTGGCCCTGGTCATCGATGAAAGCGCCGACAGCATTGCTGGCCACGTCAAGCACCCGGAAATCATATTCCACTGTGAACGTATCGATGTTGCGGCCCGTTTCCGGCGCGCCCGCATTTCCCGCATTCACCACATCGCCAAGCGAGAGGTTGAAGAAGGTGTAAGACGCATTCTCCGATTGCGTCATCAGCGACGTCACATCAACCGGAACGCCCGCCCCGGCAGCGTTGATCCCGCTCGGATCGCCTGCGGCCGTGATATCGGTGGACGAGCGCTCAAGGCGAGCCGCCAAAAGCTCCACATCGGCTGGATTGTTTGCGTTGCGGACCCGCACGCGGTTACGCAAGTTTGCGCTGCGGCTTGTGCCTTCGTCAAAACGATAGGTGATTCGGGCGGTGTAGGTTTCGCCGATGGCCACATCGATAGCATCGCCGCTGTCAGGCGACGTGTTGGCGTCGCTGGTGGCGGTAAAGGTCTTCTGGCTGCCCGCTGGAGTGCGCGTAACAAAACCACTGGTTACAGCATCGCCATAGCGCCCACCGTTGGAGGCGTCTGCGCCGCTGGTGCGCTCGTAGGTCGTGTCGCCCTGCCCCGGCGCACCGGCAGGCAAAGACGTGCCTGACACCGCGCCTGCGCCGATCAGGCTTGTGCGCAGGGTAATGTCTTCCGCCGTTGTAGCCTCGAAGCTGAATGTCAGGCTGGCCCCGGCGGCAAGGCCGTCAACGGAGATGTTGCGATAGAGCGTTTCACAATCGCCGGGCTCGTCATTGGCATCGCCATCGCCGTCACCGGCGTCGAAACTGTAGACGAAATCTCCCGGTGTGGACGTCGTATCCGTTGGCGTGAGCGCGCAATCAAACGCAATGATATCGCGCAAGGCGTCGCCGAAATTCGCTGTTGTGTTGACGTCGCCATCGGCGCCGTCAGCCACGCCGTTGTCATTCAACAAGCTGACAAGATCGACATTGTAGGCGGGTGCGGTTCCAGTGTTCTGGAGCGTATAGGTCCAGGTCAACACGTCCCCAGCATCAACATTCGTGGCTGGCGAGACCGTCAGCGCCAGGGTGAGGTCTGGCTCTCCGACGCTCAGCGTGACGGGGGCAATCTCAACCGCCTCGGCGACGCGGGAATGATTGTAGCGGGCAAGGTTTGGCAGGTCGTCGCCATCGTTGACAGCAGCAGCGTTTTCCACCTGCCCGGTATAAACCAGCGTGAGGGTGCGATTCTCACTGGTCGTGTCGGCCACGGTGCAGGTGCCGAAGTTCCACTGCGCGATGAGGCTCGGTCCGGTCTCGGGAAGCGTGGCTGGAGCAATCGTTGAGGATCCGCAGGAAATACCGCTCCCGAACGCCGGGGCCTGTCGCGCCACCAAGGCGAGCCCATCGGGAAGACCATCTTCAACGATGAAATCTTCAACGGTGCCCGCTGGCAGAACGATCTGAAGCTGGAAGTCGGCCTGTTCACCGACGACGACGTCTGTCGAATCATCGCCGCCGACCGAGGTGATGACGAGGCTCTTGGTCAATGCCAGCGCGTCGATGGTCAGGGTGGCGGTATCCTCTGCGGTCAGTTCCGCAGCGCCAAGGGCCGTGCCATTGCCGCCCGTGGGAGCAGACTGGCTGCCGGTGGCACCGGCCAGCGTATCACCTTCGGCCTTGGCATCGTTGACCAGCATTTGAGCCGGGTTGACGGTGGCGTCTACGGTGGCGCGGTAAAGCAGCGTCACGGACGCGCCAGCGGCCAGACTGTCGAACTGTGTTCCCCCCGACTCTGTCGTGTTGAAGGTCAGGTCCTGATCATCCACATCGCCTTCGCTGGCTTCATCGGTGGACCCGTCGCCATCATTGTCGAGCGTGTCAGCGGCGAACGCGACGGGTGTCAGACCAGTTGGCATCGCATCGGTGATATCGAGGTCAAAGAGCGGCGCTGACCCGGAATTGCTGATCACCACGCGAAACTCGATGACATCCCCAGCGTCGCCGGTGGCGGTCTCAGCAAACGTACCCGAAGCAGTTACGTTGCGCACCGTTTTTACAGCTTCAAGGACGGGGCGATCGGTCGTCAAAGTCTCGGTTCGGCCCGCGACAAGAGGATAGTCCGCCGCGCTCGCATCAAAGGTCGAGCCGAGGAAATCACTGGAGGCTTCAGAGACAAAATCGAACGTCGCGCCGGACGTGTTCGCCGTATCGTCGAGTGCACGCACGGCAATATCGAGCACATGGGTGAGGCTGCCGGTGAAGTTTGCCAGCGTGTAGGTTTGCGTTGGGCCGGTCGCGCCGGATGCCAAAAGGCTTGACGCAATGGCCGACCCGGTCTGGGAAAGATAGGCGAACCGGTCGCTGGCCTCGAAATCAAGATCGATCGAGACGTTGGAGATGGTCTCACTGCCGCCGCCGAACCAGACCGATGTCAGTCGTAGCAGCCCGTCTTCACCGATCTGCAGATCAGCCGGCGCATCAAAATCGGTCTCGCTGGTTGAAAACAGGTCCAGCGTCTGACGGAAACCGAGGACGCGCGCGGCAATCGCATCCAGGCTGAAATCGACGCCGGTATCGGTCCCGATCGCATCTTCAATGTCACCCTCGACGGTTGCTTCCACCGACAATGGACTGGTTTCATTGGCAACGGTTAGATCCAGCGTGAAGGTGCGAGACGCGCCGGTTCCCAGCGCACTTGCGCCGTCCAGGCTGCAAGTCAGCGTGCCGGGCATGCTGCCCGTACAGCCGGTCGGCGCGCTGCCCGACCAGCCGGCGCCCGTCAGGATACTGACGCTGCCATTGTCGGCCTGGGTATCGCCATTGTTGGTCACGACCACATTGATGCTCGTCGTGTCGCCCGTGCCGCTCACCACCCGGGCCAGTGGATCGGTGATGTCGATGTCCAGGTCCGGCGTTTTCGGATCTATGGTGACAGTGTCTGTCACGCTGCCTGCGTCGGCGCACGCGCTTTCGAAGTCGAGGGTGACACGTGCCGTGCCATCTGCCAGCGGCGCGGGGTCGGTGCCGTCACTCGTGGTCTCGACCCGCACATCTTCATCGCTGACCGCGTCAGAGAGGCCGGTGGCCACAACCGGGAAGGTAACGGAAATTTCCGCGCCATTACGGACCCAGCCGCCGCCGCCATTCAACTCAATCACTGGCGTGTTGGCCACCGCCGCGTTCACGCTCACTCCGGTCACGCGGTCAGAGGTCGCATCGCTGTTAATGAAAACCGGGGTCTGAGACGTGTCGATAACATAGCCGGCGGGCAGTTCGACTGTGAAATCACCATTGGTGAACGGCGCACCATTGTTTGTTAGCGTCAGCGTCACCTCGCCATTCAAGGTCGGCGCACCGGCGCCGCCCGCCGCCGTCATGGCGATGTCGAGGTCCATGTCCGGTGCTGTTGGCCGCATCACAAGGCCTGCATCGTCCGTGTTATCAATGGGCGAGGAAATCTCTGACGCGCTTCCGACGGTCTGAGCTGAGCACCCCCAGGTGACATCGGCGACATTGCTTCCATTCGCGCATGTCGATCCCAGGATTTCAGTGATCGTGAAGGTGGCTGTCCCGCCCGAGGCAATTTCGTCCACATCAATATAGTCGGTCGTCACAGGTTCATTGGTGAGGCCGCCGCCCGTGATCGTGGCTGAGCCGCCCGATCCGGCCAGAAGGTCACGCAAACGCAATTCGCTCGTAGCAATGTCGCCGACATTGCGGACCTCCACATTCCACTCAATGGTATCGCCGGGGCGGCCATAGACGGTTTCTGAGAGGCTTGTGGCAGTCGTGACGTTGCGCCCGGTCTTGCTCACGCGGATTTCGGGCCGGTCGAGAGGCACCGCGAATCCCGATGCCGGACTGGACACCGCATCACCGCAGTGCAGGACAGCCGAGCCGGACGCGCTGGCCGTACTGTTGGAATTGGTCCGCGCATCGGTGGTGATCCCAAACCGGATCAGCACTTCATCACTGGACGAGCCAAACGGCCCCATCAGGGCGAGCGGCGGAATATTGGTCGAATCGAAATTGAGCGTCGAGCTTGCTGCAACGCTGCCCGCCGAGCTCCAGGATGAACCATTATTGGTTGAGTACTCCACCGAGCCGCCCACAAGAGCCATGCCGGTCGAAGCGGTGTTAAGCGCTTCTGAAAGGCTGACATCGCGAACTTCCGAAGCGCCCGCATTGCGCACGATCAAGACAATCTGCCCACTGCCACACAGGGATGCAAACGCCCCGGTTGTATCGTGCAACACCTGAATATTGCCATCGGGAAACGTAAGATCCGGGCGCGTGTTGACCTGCAATTGGGACGTCACGCCGCCACAGCCCCATTCGGCGTTCACCGTGTTCGCCCCGGCGGGGATCGAACAGGTCGATCCGGCCACGTCTGCAATCACAGTCAGATCCACGGACTCACCGGGCGGCAGATCGCCAATTGCCCAGGTAACCGTGCTGCCCGCCGCAGTCGCCGTATAAGCACCATTAACCGCATCCATGGCCGTCAGGTTTGCCGAAGAAATCGACAGGCCCGCCGGGACAGTATCGGAAACTTCGGCTCCAAATGCCACGCCGCTGCCGGTATTGGTGACCGTCAGGCCCCAAGACGCGGTGTCGGATGAAACAGGCAAATCGCTCGGGCTGACAAACAGCTCCAGCTTGGCGTTGCGGACGAGTTGCGGTGTTGCCGAGGCGCTTGCGCTGAAGGATTGCCCGCCCGCTGGCGCCGTCTGGTTGTCATCATAATCGATGCTCGCGGTGACCCCGCCACCCTGACTGGTGGCCGTGGCCTTGCGGCGCAGAGGGACGACAAACGTGCCGGTACCCGTCAGGGTTTCGTCAATTAGCGAAACGGTCGGCCCACCGGCAGCGCCATCATCATAAGTGACACTCGCACCGCCGCCGAGGCCGCCGCCATACGTCGGCACTGACGGAGTCACTAGCTCAAAATCAGTGCCCAGACCCAGTGAAGCCAGTAGGTTGCGGATCTGCAGCTGGTCGGTCTCATTGCTTATCGTGACCGTCGCGTCTACGGCCTCGCAAACATCGATGACCGTGTCAGATAGGGTTACCGCCACGTCGCCAACGGCGCGCTGCCAGGTCACATAGTCGCCCATGCTATAGGTTACGGTGCCAGGGCCTCCCGGCACACAGGCCGATGCGCCCTCCGTCCCGTTTTGCAGGGTGAGCGTAGAAAATTGCTCAACGCGGATAGAAGTTCCGACACCAAACACACTGTCAGGCGCGGTCGCGGAATAGCGAAAGTTCAGCGCGTCACCGGCCACCGACGCATCGCCATCAACAGCTGCAATGAAATCCAGATCAATGGTGAAGCCCGTCGAATTGGTGGACACAGACCCACCCGGCACCGCCGTCCAAGCGCCGGAATTTAGTTGATATTCCAAGGACGAGGCGGTGAGTGTCACCCCTGAAAGCCCGCCGAAATCATCTGCATAGGTTGAGCTGGCCCAAACCCCTGAATCGTCGCCGGGGAAGGAAAACCCAGCCAGGAATCCGCCTTCTTCACCCTCTCCCTCTTCGCGCAAGCCATCACCATCATCGACCGAGCCAGTTTCAAAGGGTTCAGCCGAAGCATTGAAATCCTGGACGACCAGAGCACGCGTCGAGCTGGACAGAATGAATTCATAGCCATCGCCGTCACTGGCGTTGCAGGTGCCGCTGGAATAGGTGCCGGCAATCGTTCCTGAGCTGGCATAGGAAAGCCCGGCATCGCAGGGGTCATCGGACGCGGATATCCCGATTGTGAGCGTTTCCGCGCCCGCGGCGAGATCGGCCCTTGGGATAGACCAGGTGACCGTGTCTCCTGCGCCGCAAGCCCCCGTGCAAACGACACTGCCAGAAGAGGCGCTAAGGATCGCGCCATCCTGAATGCCGTCGGGCAGCGTATAGGTGACCGGCACAGGATCGGTATCGAGTGTGGCCGCGTCCACCGCGCTGGCCGTCAGCGTCAACGCCGCGGACTCGCCCAGCGACAATCGCTCCGGCCCGGCCACAGCCAGGGAAACGCTGGGCTCAGCTTCCGACCCCACCGATCCGACCTGCGCCGGCGTGGCGAATGGGGTGGCGCACTGATCCTCAAACTGCGTGGTGACGGTAAACCCGATTGAGCCCGGCGCGGTGCAGACCGTGGAGCTATCTTCCACGGTGATGGTCAGCAATTCTTCTTCACCCGCAGCCAGTGGCGCAGTGCGTGTGACCTGACCGTTAGAAGCGGTGTAGGACCAGCCCGAACTGACCGAAACCACGTTCAGCGGCGCGCTTTCGAGATTGGTATCGACAACCAGGTTCGACGCATCGCCGTCACCGGTGTTGTCCAGGCCAATCGTGATTGTGCCGGTGCCGCCGAATGCGATCTGGGTGGACCCGATGGTGGCCTCAACGAACGGGGTTTGCAGCTGGAGTTGCACCGAAGCGTCCGCGCTGTCGGAAAGTGTGCCGGTGCGCTCTGTCAGGGCAACGCTATTGGTCAGGCCGTCGCACAAGGCAACTGTGGCCGTCACGTCCGCGCTAAGTGTTTCACCCGGCGCGAGATAGGGGATGGACAGAGCCGTGCTGTTGACGCTGGGCGCGGGGCTGACCGGTGATGTCGGTGCGATGCTGTTAAGGGTCAGCCCGGCCCCGAGCCCGGCTTCATCCAATTGGACGTCAAACAGCGCGCCGAGACCGGAATTGGTCACCGAGATGTCCCAGGTGACGCTGGAGCCGACGGTTGACGAGGTCACCCCGGGTGACTTCTCCAGCAAGACTGCGCCTGCGCGCACGGTAAATCCCTGGCTGGCCGTGGCTGACTGGTCCAATGTACCGCCATCGGTGCTGGTCGCCTCGGCAAGCGTCGACACAGAATAGGTGCCCGCTGGCGTGCCCGCCGGCGCGATGACGCCAAAATCAAGGCTGAGATTGCAGCTGGCCGGCAGATCATAACCGCCGAAATCGAAGGTCAGCGTATCGATTGCGCGGCTGACCGACACGGATGGGGCAGCGCCACACGCAGGCCCGTCCAAGGATAGATTGAGAGCGCCTGTGCGCTCTGAAAACCCGGCCGGAAGATCGGCTGAAACGATGACGTCGAAGGCCGGATCGGTCGCCGACCCATTGCTAATGACGACGCCAAACCGGTCTCCGCTGGCGGTGGCATCGGCACTACCGTCCCAGGCGCCAGCAATATCCATATGTGTGCGGGCGGAATCGGCAGGGTTGAACGCAAGGCTGGTTGAAACCTGCGCACCTGCCTGCAGCGCGCCCAGGAGACTGGCCGAACCGAGAAGTGAAGTCTTCAGAAGATGAGCGGTAAGACGCAAACCGACCCCCTTTTTTCAATCGGTGGGTGCAAGGTTTTGGGTTACCGAATCGTTAAGTCTTCTGTGATTGAGCGGTCTGAGAACGGCGATTGGGATTGGTCATCCGGGCCACGTTATGACCGACTACGCCGCACACACCGTTCCAACTTTCGCCAATACGCTCGACAGGGCGGCGACAATCTCCGACTATGGTTTTATGATGAAGTCTGACCAAATTCACCACCACCTGCGCACCGGCCTTGGGTGGCTGCTAGCCAGCGTCGCCGTGGCGGCCTGCTCCCCTGCCGTTGCCGTTGAGGCCGAGCTGGATTGGATCGCGCTTGACGGCGGTTGCTTCACCCTGGGCGATGATCGCACCTATCCCGAAGAAGGCCCTGCGCGTGAGGCCTGCGTGCCCGCGTTTGACATGACGGCGACAGAAGTCACCAATCGCCAGTTCACGGCCTTTGTGGACGAGACCGGCTATCTGACCCGGGCTGAGCGCGGGTGGCGCGCCGATGAGGCGGGCAGTCCCGGTGCAGACTTGCCGCCCGGTTCAGCTGTCTTCTCGCCACCGGAAGGGATTGCACCGCGAAATTTGAACTGGTGGGCATTTGTCGATGGCGCCACCTGGCGCACGCCAAATGGGGAAGGCAGCGCCGCGCCATCGCCCGATGCGCCGGTCGTGCATGTCACTCGCGCAGATGCAAAGGCCTACGCGGACTGGGCGGGTGGCCGCCTGCCAACCGAAGCGGAATGGGAGTTTGCCGCACGTGGCGGACTGGACGGTCAAGTCTATGCATGGGGCGATGATACATCGGCGCCCGCCATAGAGCTTGCGAATACATGGCAAGGCCTTTTTCCACTGTCAGACACGGGCGATGATGGCTTTGAGGGCATCGCACCCGTCGGGTCTTATCCGCCGAACGGCTATGGCTTTTATGATATCGTCGGAAACGTCTGGGAGTGGACGTCTTCACCCCACGCGCCATCGCATAGCGATGTCGACCGAACTCGCGCCGGGAGCAGCGGCATCGATCCAACCCAACCGGGCATCCCCGTAGGGACGATCAAAGGCGGGTCTTTTCTCTGCGCCAGATCTTATTGCTACCGCTTCCGGCCCGCCGCGCGCCAGGCCCAGGACTTGGCGTTTGGAACCTCCCATATCGGGTTTCGCATCGTCCGGGACGATTGATCTTGGCGGATCTATTCTGCCGGAGCAGGCAGGCCCTGGTGCGGCTCGGCCAATGGCGCGCTGAAGGCTTCGCGGCGTTTTCCGCTGAATAGGTAGGCAAAAAAGCGTTTCAAATCAGCGCCGATACCATATAGCGCCGGCACAAAGAACAAGGTCACCAACAGCGCGAAGGCCACACCATAGGCCAGCCCGATCGCCACGGGGATCAGCCATTGCGCCTGGATAGACTGCTCCATCATCAACGGCAAAAGGCCGACAAACGTGGTCACGGAGGTCAGCAGAATCGGTCGAAAACGCCGGGTGCCGGCCTCCACCAGCGCATCAGCCGCTGAAAGGCCCTGAACGCGCAATTTATGGACATAGTCGATCAGGACAAGATTATCGTTCACCGCCACGCCGGCGGCTGCCAATATGCCGAGATACGAGAAAATTCCGATAGACGCGCCCATCACAAGGTGGCCAATGATTCCGCCGCAAACGCAAAACGGGATCGCGGCCAACAAGATTAACGCCGGTTCAGAATAAGACTTGAACGCCACGGCGACGAGGAAATAAGCCACCCCAATGGCAATCAGGAGCAAGGTGAAGATCTCGGTGATGAACTCCTGTTCGCCTTCGGCCCGGCCGATATTTCCCCGCGTCACTTCAGGGTGCGCACGGTCAAAGTCTTCGAAATAGTTGTTATCCAGCTCTTCACGGATCTCACTGATCCGGTCGGTGACAACTTCAGCGCTGACGATGATCGCGCGCTGGCGTTCCCGGCGCAGGATCTGGGTAACACCCTTTTCAAAGCTGAGATCAGCCACCGTGCGCAGGGGCACTTCCCGTCCATCCTGGGTGCGGATGCGGATATTGTTCAGGAAATCGAGGGATTCCCGATCGACCCTTGGATAGCGCACGAAGACGCGAACATCTTCGCCGTCGCGCGGCAAACGCTGGACTTCTTCGCCAAAGAACCCCTGACGGACTTGGCGTGCCACATCCGCCCGTGTGAGACCCAGGGCCTCAGCGCCAGGTTTCAGATCGAACCGGATCTCTTCAGCCGCGCTGCGCGTGTCATTCACGACGTTGTAGACACCCTCATAGCTGCGCAGTTGGGCAATCAGGTCTTCCGCCGCCAGATTAAGCGCATCGAGATCGCCAGAATTCAGCACATACTGGATCGGTGGACCGTTCCAATCGGCCGTGTAGTTCACGCTGATCGTCTCAGCATCGGGCACGTCGCCGATGAGTTCCCGCAAACGATCGGCCGTTTCCTTGATGGTGAGGGTGCGCGTTTCCGGGGGCACCAGTTTGACCAGCGCCAACACCTGATTGTTGCGCGAACGAGTGTACCAATTCTCGATCAGTTCGCCCTCACCGCCGGTGCTTTCATTGACCTCTTCGACCAACTGCTTCTCAGCGATCTGAATCTGGCGAAGCACTTCAAGCGTGCGCTCATAAGGCGTGCCTTCGGGCAGGTCGACCGAGATCGCAATCTGATCAGATTCCGGTTCGGGGAAGAACGCTGTTTTGACCAGGCCATTCGACATGAGCCCGATAGACAGGATCATCGCAGCAAGAAACAGGGACGCCGTCAGGTATCGATGCCGCAGCGAAGCGCGCATCACCGGCCGGTAAATGTGGCGGGCGAACCAGACGATACTGTCGGCGAGCGACTGCTGGAATCTTGCAATCGGGTTGCGCGGATTGACCGGTTTGAGATGTGACAGGTGCGCGGGAAGGATGAGCAGGGACTCCACCAGGGAGAACACCAATGCCAGGATCACCACCAGCGATATGGCCCGGGTGAACTCGCTGGTCGGGCCGGACAGGAACATCCAGGGCGCAAAGAAAATCGCGGTGGTGGCGACCGCGAAAACCACCGGCTTCATCACCATGGCCGTGCCGTTTACAGCCGCGTCCACGCCGCTTTCGCCCTCTTCCGTCTTTGCATGTATCGCCTCGCCGACGATGATCGCGTCATCCACAACCACACCGATGACCAAAAGGAACGCAAACGTGGAAAGCATGTTCAGCGACACGTTGAACAGCGGCAACAGGGCCAGCCCGCCCGCAAAGGCAATGGCGATACCAATGCCCACCCAGAATGCCACGATGGGGCGCAGGAACAAAAATAGCGTGATCATCACCAGGATCAGACCCGTGATGAAGCTCGACCCGATGGTCACCATCCGCCCGCGATACTCATCGGCGGCGTCGTCCCAGAGGGTCATTGAAATGCCGTCCGGCAGGTTGCCTTCCTGCTCGGCGAGATAGCCGAGAACATTGTCGGACATTTTCACCACATCCATGTCCGGCCCACTCATGACCTGAACGAGAATGGTGCGTTCGCCATTGACCGTGGCCAGCAACTCAACCTGCTCAAACCCGTCAATCACCGTGGCGACATCCCCGACACGGATCAGCGCACCATTGCTCAACTGGCGCACGACGATATTCTCAAATTCCTGGCGTGTGTCGGCCTGGGCGCGCATTGCAAGGGTCATGTTGCCTCCATCGGTGCGAACACTGCCGGCCGACTGGTTGAGCGACGTGCTTCGAACCGCAGCGGCGACATCTCCAAGGGTCAGCCCGTACCGGCGCAACGCGTCTTCGGAGACCTCAATCGAGACTTCCTCGCCGCGCACACCAAACAGTTCCACAGCCGGGATGTATCCAAGCAGACCGATCTCTCGCCGGGTTTTCTCGGCAAACCTTTTGAGCTCCCGCTCGCTGACATTTTCATCGCCTGATACGGCGACGCGGATCATCTCGTTGCGGCTGGCAAACAGTCTCAATTGCGGCGGTTCAGCGGCCGCTGGGAACGTGCTGATCGAATCGACCTGGCGTTTGATATCGGCCAGGAACGCGGCCTCATCCATATCCATGTCACCTTGAACATAGAGCGCACCATATCCCTCGCCGGACACAGACCAGAGCCGGCTCAGTCCTTCGACACCGCTGACGGCTTCTTCCAGGCGAACAACAATCTGTTCTTCCACATCCTGAGGTGAGGCCCCCTGCCAGGTCACCACGACTTCGGCAGCAGGGAACTCCACATAAGGGTCGAGTTCCCGCTCGATGGAGACGTAAGAGACAATGCCACCGATGAGGATGGCGATCATGAGAAGATTGGCTGCGACCGGATTGTCGGCCCACCAGCGGATGATACCTTGCATTACCCCCTCCCCTATTCTGCGATGACCGAAGTGTCGCCTTCGGTAGCTGCGCCATCGGCCAAAAGACTCTCCGGCTCGACAGGATTGATCTTCATACCATTTCCGGCGTCGCGGACTGGCGATGTGATCACCTTTTCACCGGGCAACAATCCACTGGAGAGCACGGCGCGCTGCCGGTTCGATGAGACCACGGTCACCGGCCTGATTTCGAGTGTATCGTCTTCGCCAGCCACAAAGACGCGGTCGTCTCCGCGCAGCGCCGTTCTTGGGACCACCACGCTATCGGGCAGGGTCAGCCCTTGAATCTCTGCGGTAACAAACAAGCCAACTGCCAACGGCACCCCATTGTCGCTGGCCGCGCCATAGGGGTCTTCAACTTCGACATAGGCAAACAGCACGCGGGTTTCGGTATCGATGCTGCTGTCAGTGCGCGTGACCCGGCCAGTCCAGGTATGCTGCCGGTCTGCCACCAGTGCGGTCAGGGTGACAGTGGGTCCGGGCACCTCACGGGTTGCGACAAACCCGATGCCGAGCCCCAGGCTTGCAAGGTCACGATCGGTGAGCGCCACCGGAATTTCCACGATATCACTGGCGAAAATCTCCCCCAGGGGCGCCCCCGGCGTGATGTAGGCGCCCGTATTCACCGTGCGGGAGCGGACCCTGCCCGTGAAGGGCGCACGCACATCGGCGCGCGAGAGGTTAAGCCGCGCCTCATCCAGGGCCGCTTCTGCCGAGGCAAGGCGCGCTTCAGCCTCAGCTACTTGCGGACGCCTCAGAGCCAGGTCCGACACATCATCAATGCCGAGATCGGCGATGTCCTGCTGGGCCGTGCGCGCCTCAGATTGTGCTTGCACGAGCGCGGTTTCGGCCTGGGCAACATTGGCCTGGGCCTGGGTGACACGAAGCGAAAACTCAGCAGGGTCAACGCGCACGAGCAAGTCACCCCGCCGGAACGCACCGCCGGGCAAAAGAGTGTCGGACACCAAGGCGACCCGTCCACCGACTTCCGAAGCCAGGACAACGGAGGTGCGCGGCCGTACTTCGCCCTGTGAGACCACGCTTAGAAAAACCGTTTCTGTGACAGCCGGCGCGATCAAGACCGGCAAGGCCTCTACCACGTCTTCATTCTCTTCTGGCTCCGGGCTGAACGCGCTCATGCCGATGGATCCGACCACGGCGCCGACCAGGACGAGGACCGGCAGAATGAGGAAAATCACCCTCTTGATCCAAAGTCCAAGACGCCCTTTGCCGCCTGTATCGTTTTCGACATGTGTCATTTTAAGTGTTCCCGCGCTCTTTCACCCAAACAAGGGCATCCCTTCATCGCTAAATACCAAACTATTATCTTTTATCAATAAATACTTTTTGAAAAACAGTATGGATAATGTGTGCGCGTGCGTGGCACTATGAACAAATTCAAGAGTTTTTCCGGGACTTTTCAAGCGCGATCACGTACATGCGCGGGCTGACGCGCCGCAGCAGAACGTTCCAATATTCTACGAAATGTAACAAGAATTTGCCGCGCCGCCTACGCAGTCGGGCCGAATTGAGCTGTTTGCAGTGGCGTCGTGCGCGGCTTGGACAGGGTCAAAAACAAACGACCCAAAATGGCCGCCAGCACAAGTTCGCATCCATTGAGGGTCAAGACCTTGGTCATCGGCGTGTCTCCCGCCGGGCATCCATCATGATGTCTTAGCACAGGTATATGCAGCACGCCGGCGGTTTGGTCTGTCTTAAGCGGGTCCTTGGCCGTGGAAATTCAAAACAAATCCGTCCGCGCGCGCCATGGACCTGGCTTTGACCTGCGTTTGCATGAAACACCTGACCAACCGGGTTGAATTCTGCGGGCTGGCGAAGTAACTACCCCGATCCGGCGCGGGTATAGCACAACGGTAGTGCAGCAGCCTTCCAAGCTGAGGATCTCGGTTCGATTCCGTGTACCCGCTCCAAGCCGATGTTCACCGACGCCTTCTTTGCCACGGAATGAGCCATGAGGTCCCGTCGGCTTCGCCCATAAGTGGCGTGACGCCATAGACACTTTCAAGGCGCTGGGTGGTCAACACGTCGCCGGGAGGCCCATCGCAGACAATTTCACCGGCGTCCATGATGACAACGCGGTCCAGAAACCGGGCCGCCAGAGTCAGGTCATGGAGCACGGTAAGCACGCCATCGCCGGCTTTGGCACGCGCGCGCAGCAGCTCCATCACGTGCAGCTGGTGGTAGGGGTCCAGCGCGGCCACCGGCTCATCGGCCAGCAAATAGGGCGCGCGCACCGCCAACGCCCGGGCAAGCAGGACTCGAGCCTTCTCTCCGCCCGATAGCACAGCGAATTTTCGGTCCGCCAGGCCCGGCAATTCTACCTCGCGCAGGCACGTTTCAACGATGGTATCACAGTCAGCGGTCTTGCCACCAAAGCGACCGCGGTGGGGGTGGCGCCCAAGCTCCACCACGTCCCGCACTGTGAGGTCCCACTCGACATGGTGATCCTGGGGCAAATACGCGACCTGCCGCGCGAAGGCCTTCGACGACAGGTCGGTGGTGGTCTCGCCATTGATGTGAACATCCCCGGACGTGGGAGGGCGCAGCCCGAGGATGGCCTTCAGCAAGGTTGTTTTGCCAGCCCCGTTCGGGCCGATCAGCCCAACCAGTTCGCCGGGCGCCAGGGTCAGGTTCGCACTGTGCACAATTGCGCAACCGGAGATGTCGACCTGAACGTCTTTGGCGACGAGGCTCATTCAAACCTCCCGGTACGGGCATATAGCACCAGATACAGGAAAAAGGGCGCGCCAAGCAGCGCGGTCACCACGCCAAGTTTCAACTCCGTCCCCGGTGTAATCAGGCGCACCAGAATGTCAGCAAAAAGGACGATCGCCGCACCACCCAGCGCACTGGACAGCAGCAAGCGGCTCGGCTTGTGCCCCACGAGCGGGCGCAAGAGGTGCGGCACCACCAGGCCGACAAACCCGATCACGCCGCTCACGGCAACAGCAGCGCCAACGCACAGCGCGGTGCCAAACACCACCAGCGAGCGCGAGCGAGAAATGTTCACGCCGAGGCTGGCGGCAGCCTCTTCGCCGAGGCTGAGCGCATCAAGGCTGCGCGCCGAAAAGGCCAGGATCAACCAACCGGCCAGAATGAACGGGGCGGCCAGTTGAACATGCATCAGGCTGCGGTCTGTCAGCGACCCCAGCATCCAGAACATTACCTCAAACGCCGCAAACGGATTGGGTGACAGGTTCAAGGCAAGCGAGGTGAGCGCGCCGAAAAGGCTGGAAATCGCCACACCGGCAAGAATCAAGGTCAACGTCGATTGCCGCCCGGCCAGAAGTTGGAGGACGATCACGGCGAGCAGAGCGCCAGAAATCGCCGCAACCGGCAACGCCAGGGCAAACACCGCTGAGAGGCCGGTGTAGAGCGCTACAACAGCGCCGAACGCGGCTGCGGCGGACACGCCAATGACGCCAGGCTCTGCCAACGGGTTACGCAAAAAGCCCTGCATGGCGGCGCCGGACAGGCCCAGCGTGGCGCCAACCAGCACGGCGAGGATCATGCGTGGCAGCCTGATCTCCCGAAGGATCAGGGATGCCGTATCCAGATCGCCGCCAAGAATGACCGTCCACAACTCGCCAAACCCAACGCCAGATGGCCCAATCGTCAGTGACAGTGCGCAGCCGAAGCCGACCAACACTGAAAGCCCGGCATTCAACGTGATGTAGCCTATGGAAAAACCGCCCGGTGTCATGGCGCCAGCATCTCCCGACGTTTCTGGCGGAGCGTGTCTAGCGTGGTCGCGATGCGCGAGGTACCACACAGCGTCTGTCTTGCGGGCACGTTGATCACGTCCGAGCGGTCTATCAGATACTTCAGCGCGGGGTGTTTCAAGGCCTGCGTTCCGCGCGAAGGCGGGTCGCCATAATCATCGCCCAGATCGATGACATCTGGATCACTGACGATCAGTTGCTCCAGAGAGACCGGCCTCGTGCCCGGGCGCTCAAGTGTTTCTGCCAGCGTCGTAAACCCAGCGGTTTGGACAAGATCGGCTAGTAATGAACCTGGCCCCGCCGTGTATCCATTTACGGCATAGTTGGCGTAAATGAGCGGGGGGTCTGCGGGGCGAACCGCATGTGTAGCGGCCTGCCTGGCCTGCCTGATCTGGCTGACCAACTGATCGGCCCGAGCGTTGGCACCAACCAGGTCGCCCATGCGCTCAATATTCTCAATCACGCCCTCAATGGACTGGGCCGGCGTGAATTGTTCGACGCGGTAGTCCAGCGCCCTGAGAATGCCAACGGCGTGGCGTGTGGAAAACGTGCCCGCAACAACAAGGTCCGGATTAAGCGAGAGCACTTCTTCGGCGGTGCCGCGATGGGTGCCAATTGTGCGAGCGAGGTCGGGCATGTTGGATGAAATGGGATCGGCGGCAAGGAAACTTACGGCCACGATCCGCTCGGGGTCCACAAGATCCATCAAGAGTTGATCGGTGCACAAATTCATCGAAACAATGCGCTGGGGCACTGGTTCGGCCCGGCTGGCGGGCGCAGCGATTATCACCGCCAGTAACAGTAACAGTTTGAGCCGCACTCCGCCGATCCCGATTGGCTAATTCGGCGGGTGTGCCACCGTTCCGCACGTGGCGGAAGCATGGTGCGGCAATATCTCAGAGTGCTGTTATTAAGAATGATTTGCAATATTGGATATTAAGGCTAGTGTCATCGCCAGTTTGGAGACTCGCCCCAAACGGATCAGAGGAAGGACCCTACCCATGTGCTTGCCCATCAATGACCGTTCCATGCTCAGTTGGCTGCGCACCCAGATCCGCGTGATGGAAGCCTGGCGCGAAGAAATGGTGCGTCGCCCTGAGATGGATGCAGCTCAGGCCCAGAAGATCGACACGCACCTGGCCTGGCTGTGCGCCGAATACCAGCGTCTGGAAGACGTCGTCAGCGTTGCGGCATAACAAAAACGCCCCCGGCTGAGATCATCAGCCGAGGGCGAATCGGTAATTGCAGGCGCTAAACAGGGTCGGTGCTTAACCTACGATATCAGCCTCAGCGAAGAACTGGGCGATCTCGATCGCGGCGTTTTCTGCGCTATCGGAGCCATGTACTGAGTTCTCGCCGATGGATTTGGCGAAAAGCTTGCGGATTGTGCCGTCGGCAGCCTCAGCTGGGTTGGTCGCGCCCATCACGTCGCGGTGGGCTTTGACGGCGTCTTCGCCTTCCAGCACCTGCACCACAACCGGGGCTGAGGTCATGAACTCGACCAGTTCGCCATAGAACGGGCGCTCGGCGTGAACGTCGTAAAACCGCTTGGCCTGGGCATCGGTCATGTGGATGCGGCGCTGGGCAATGATGCGCAGACCGGCAGCTTCGATGACCTGGTTGATGGCGCCGGTGAGATTTCGCTCGGTGGCGTCCGGTTTGATGATGGAGAAAGTGCGTTGCACGGCCATTTTTGGCTCCTGGAGGTGTGGAAAACGTCTAGTCTGGGCGCCTCTTAGCCGGGCAGCGCAAAGGCGGCAACCGGGCAAATTCCTGCAAGCCCGCGATCACCAAAATAAAAAAGGCCCAGCAGTTGCCGGGCCTTTCTCAATTCAGTCGGGCTGGGCCCGGGCAGGCTACATCATGCCGCCCATGCCGCCCATTCCGCCCATGCCGCCCATATCAGGCATTGCAGGCGCATCTTCTTTCGGCGCTTCGGCGATGGCCGCCTCGGTCGTGATCAGGAGCGCTGCCACGGAAGCTGCGTTCTGAAGGGCCGAGCGAACCACTTTCACCGGATCGATGACGCCCATCTCAACCAGGTCACCATACTCTTCGGTCTGTGCGTTGAAGCCGAAAGACTTGGTCTTCTTGCCGAGCACGGTGTTCACAACAACCGAGCCTTCGACGCCAGCATTCTCGGCGATCTGGCGAGCTGGAGATTCCAGCGCCTTGCGCACGATGTCGATGCCAGCTTGCTCGTCGTCATTTTCGCCTTTGACGTCGATGTTGGTGGACGCCCGCAACAGAGCGATGCCGCCGCCTGGGACGATGCCTTCTTCAACGGCAGCGCGGGTCGCATTCAGGGCGTCATCGACGCGGTCCTTGCGCTCTTTCACTTCCACTTCGGTCGCACCGCCGACTTTGATGACCGCAACACCGCCAGCCAGCTTGGCCAGGCGCTCTTGCAGCTTCTCTTTGTCGTAGTCGGAAGAGGTGTCTTCGATTTGCGTGCGGATCTGGGCCACGCGGGCCTCGATCTCGGCTTTGGCGCCAGCACCGTCGACAACGGTCGTGTCATCCTTGGTGATGTTCACGCGCTTGGCTGTGCCAAGCATCTCTAGCGAGACGTTTTCCAGCTTGATGCCGAGGTCTTCGGAGATGACCTGGCCGCCGGTCAGGACAGCGATGTCCTGCAGCATGGCCTTGCGACGATCACCAAAACCCGGTGCCTTGACGGCTGCCACTTTCAGGCCACCGCGCAGCTTGTTGACCACCAGCGTGGCCAGGGCTTCGCCATCTACGTCTTCTGCAATGATCAGCAGCGGACGCTGAGACTGCACAACGCTTTCCAGGATTGGCAGCATGGGCTGAAGCGATGACAGCTTCTTCTCGTGCAGGAGGATCATTGGATCTTCGAGGTCCGTGATCATCTTGTCGGCATTGGTGATGAAGTATGGGCTAAGATAGCCGCGGTCGAATTGCATGCCTTCGACGACTTCCAGCTCGGTATCCAGCGACTTGGCTTCTTCAACCGTGATCACGCCTTCATTGCCGACCTTGTCCATGGCTTCTGCGATCATGGCGCCAACATCGGCTTCACCATTGGCAGAGATGGTACCGACCTGGGCGATCTCGTCGTTGGTTTTCACCTTTTTGGAGTGGTGGGCCAGGTCGCTGACCACTTCTGCTACGGCTTTCTCGATGCCGCGGCGAAGATCCATCGGGTTCATGCCAGCGGCAACGCGCTTCATGCCTTCGCGCACGATGGCCTGGGCCAGCACAGTTGCCGTGGTGGTGCCGTCGCCGGCAACGTCATTGGCCTTGGATGCGACTTCGCGAAGCATCTGAGCGCCCATGTTCTGGAACTTGTCTTCCAGCTCGACTTCCTTCGCGACGGTGACGCCGTCTTTGGTGGTGCGTGGTGCACCGAAGGATTTCTCGATGACCACGTTACGGCCTTTTGGGCCGAGGGTCACTTTTACGGAATTGGCGAGGATATCGACGCCGCGCAGCATTTGCTCGCGGGCTTCCGGGCCAAATTGTACAATCTTGGCAGCCATGATCGGGTACCTTTCTGTCTCAGGGTTTTAAGGGGTGAAGGAGCGGTGAGCGCCTACTCGACGACGCCGAGAATGTCGCTTTCCTTCATGATCAGCAGCTCTTCTCCATCGATGGAGACTTCAGAGCCGGACCATTTGCCGAACAGGATGCGATCGCCTGGTTTCACGTCCATCGGGACGATCTCCATGTCTTCGCCGCCGCGCGCGCCAGCGCCAACAGCGACGATTTCGCCTTCCTGGGGTTTCTCTTTTGCCGTATCGGGAATGATGATCCCGCCTTTGGTGGTCTCGCCTTCTTCGATGCGGCGGACCAGAACACGGTCGTGGAGCGGACGGAGTGCCATATGCCCTCTTCCTTCAATCAAGTGTGAATGTCAGTTCCGTCAGGTAGCCGGAGAGGCTGTTAGCACTCACCCTCTTTGACTGCTAACGGAGCAGCGGAAGTAAGTGTCCGTTGTGCAGGGGTCAATAGGCTGTGCGCCTAAAATAGGTGCAAGGCCTGATCTTGCCGTCCAAAGCAAGACATTTTGCTGCGCTCAGAGCCCGAATTGCAGTCCTTTTGATGTCCTGACACGTCTGGTTCAGACGTGAACTGAGAGACTGCACATGGGGCGCTAGGACAGGAGCGACAATGGAGAACCGCACACCAGATCCCGATTTCACCGCGCAGCTTGGCGGCGCCGGCCTGCTGACGACCGAAATTCTGTTTCATCTGCCCGACCATCCAGGACTTCTGCAGAGTTTCGTCTGGCAAACCATGGACACCGCCCCACGCTTTCCTCGCCTGGCCGAATTCCTCGACCATTGGCGCCGTGAGATTGAAGCGATGATCCACTCCATCCGCATTGCCCATGCCGATGGGGTTGGACCGCCAGAATGGCGCGCAATAGACCGTGAATTCTCTTTGAACTGACATTTGCCTGCTGAAACCGGCTGCGGGCCAATGACCGTTTTGCTATAGACCCCGTGGGCACCTTGGGGCAGCTTTGGCGGCTGACCTCCACGACTTAAGGGGTAAATCGCATGATCTGGTGGATTCTACCGGCCATCTCCGGTGTGATTGGTTTGATGCTGGTGTTTGCCGGCTTTGGGCGCGTTTTCGGGATGCAGGTCTTTTCCGGTGGCGCACGGCTTCTGTTTGGAACAGGGTTTATGGGCCTCGGCGGCGTCATCGCTTTCGCGGGACTCAATCTGCAGACCTATATGCGCATCGCCAAAGAGACCGAGGTGACGCGGATCAGTTTTGAATCGACCGAACTGCCAGATACCTATCTGGCGACCCTGACTTTTCCGGGCGGTGAAAAACAGGTTCACGAACTGACAGGCGACGAGTGGGAAATCCGCGCCCGCGTCATCCGGTTCCAGCCGCTGGCCAATATGCTCGGCTATGACAGTGTCTATCGGTTGGATCGCCTGACGGGTGGATTTGAAGAGGCAGACGGCGAGACCACCGTGATTGTGCGTCGGCTGAATGCCAATCCCGGTCTGGACGTACATGCCATGGCCAAGGCCGAAGGCGCCCGCTTCGGTATGAACACCGAAAGCTACGGCTCGGCGGTTTATAATCCGATGGCAGATGGGCTGACCTATGACGTGAAGATGACCCAGGGTGGCCTGGTGCTGGAATCGGCCGATCTCGCCACACGGTCCCGCGTCGGCCAACCGGTACAGCCGCGCAACGAAGACCGCGCGCCGGGCACGCCTGTCCCGGCAGAATAAGCATGGGGCTTTGGGACCGCTACATCGTGCCGCCGCTGGTTTCCGCGGCCTGTTCCAGCAAGCCCATCATGAAACAACGAGACAAGATCGTGCCCCTGGCTGAGGGCACGGTGCTGGAAGTGGGATGCGGGTCAGGCACGAATTTCAGGCTTTACGACGTCGCAAAAGTCAGTCGGCTTCATGCCCTGGAGCCCTCGCCCGGAATGGTGGCACGGGCACGGAAAGCCCTTCAGGTCAGCGCGTTGGAGGATCGGACCGACCTTCTCGAAACCGGCGCTGAAGCCATTCCGCTGCAAGACAATATAATCGACACGGCGGTGATCACGTTCGTTTTGTGCACGATTCCGGACTGGCAGGCCGCGTTGGCCGACATCCGCCGGGTCCTGAAACCGAATGGGCGTATCCTGTTTTCTGAACATGGGCTGGCCCCGGATGAAGGCGTTGCAAAATGGCAGCGAAGGTTCGAGCCCGTCTGGAAACGCATTGCGGGCGGATGTCATCTGACGCGCGATGCGGGCGCGCTGTTCACGGCATCCGGATTCGCGCTCGAACAGGTCGAGACAATGTACTTGCCGTCGACGCCAAGGATCGCGGGCTTTGCCAGTTGGGGTTCTGCCCGCCCGGTCTAGCCTGATACGACCCGCCCGGGATTCATGATGTTCTGGGGATCGAGTGCCTGCTTGATCGCGCGCATGGTCGCCGACGCCGCGGGGTCGCGTCGTTCCATCAATTCATCGCGTTTCAAGCGGCCAACGCCATGCTCCGCCGAGATCGATCCACCATGGGCCATGGCGCTGTCGTGGACGGCGGCCGTGATCGCGTCTGCATGGGCTTTCAATGTGGGTGTGTCGGCGTCTGCCGGCTCACAAGCGCTATAATGGAGGTTGCCGTCGCCCACATGACCGAACGCCATAACCTCTGCATTTGGATCGATGGCTGCAATGGCCGCCTTGCAGTGCTCAAGGAAGGACGGAATTTGCGACACTGGCACGGAAACGTCATGGTTCACCGACGTGCCAAATGCGCGCTTTGAGAGCGGAACAGACTCACGGATCGTCCAGAACGCATTCGCCTGTGAGAGGTTTTCCGCCAGCACCGCATCCCGGGCCAGGCCAGCTTCTAACGCCTCGCCGAGCGCCTCTTCGAGCAGGTCACGCGCAATGTCTTCGCGGGTCATTGAAATCTCGCACAACACGCGCCAAGGCGCCGAACTGGGCAGCGGATCACGCAAATCCATCACATCGGCGCGCACCATTTCCAGTGCATTGGACTGGATCATTTCAAAGCTCGTGACGGTGTCGCCAGCCAAAGCACGAACCTTGGCCAGCAGCTCAATCACCTGCGCCGCATCCTCAACCGTGATCCATGCGGTGGCGCGCTGGACCGGTGGAAACAGCTTCAGCGTCGCCGCCGTGATGATGCCAAGCGTGCCTTCGGCGCCCGCGAACACGTGTTTCAGATCATAGCCGGTATTGTTCTTTCGCAGCCCGGACAGGCCGTTCCAGATGTCGCCATTGGGCAAAACCACTTCCAGACCCAGGATGAGATCGCGCATCATGCCGTATCGCAACACCGCGACGCCGCCCGCATTGGTCGAGATCAGCCCGCCCAGGGTCGCCGTGCCCTCTGAACCGAGCGAAAGCGGGAAATACCGGTCGTGTTCCGAGGCTGTATTCTGGGCCACCACAAGCGACGCGCCCGCCTCGATCGTCATGGAATTGTTGAACGCGTCAACACCTCGCACCTGCGTCATGCGCGACAAGGACAAGGTGATTTCACCGTGCGGGGTAGACCCATCGACCAGCCCGGTATTGCCGCCCTGGGGGCAGATAGCCGCGCCATGCTCGACGCACAGTTTGACCAGCGCGGAGACCTCTGCGGTGTTTGCCGGGCGAGCGACCGCAAGCGCCTTGCCTTTGAACCCGCCGCGCCAGGGCGTGGCGGCGGCGTCCAACTCGCGCCCGCCCGTTATCCAGCCCTTGGGGCCAAGCAGGGCGGACGCCGCATCAAAAAATGCGGCCGGCAAGCTGGCGGAGATCGGCGTAAGTACGTTCATGACACTGGCTTAGCTCAGTTTGTCGGCTTATTGAATTGGCCAAAGAGCGCATAAAATACATCAGACAGCACTGCAGTGGGAGAAACGCATGGGCACGCAATCGACGGGGCCGCTCGCGGGCGTTCGCATTATCGACATGTCGAGTGTCGTGCTTGGGCCGTTCGCCACGCTGATCCTGGCGGATCTGGGCGCCGACGTGATCAAGGTCGAGCCGCCGGGCAAGGGCGACTCCATGCGCTATGCGGGCAAGTCGCCAACCGGCGATCTCGGGCCGATCTACACTGCGCTCAACCGCAACAAGCAGGCCATCACGCTGGATGGCAAATCTGCCGAGGGGAGCGCCGCGTTGACCGCCCTGCTTGAAGGCGCGGACGTGTTTTTCCACAATGTGCGTATGGCGGGCATGGAGCGCATGGGCTTTGGCTATGACGACGTCAAAACGATCCGGCCCGACATTGTCTATGTGCACTGCGCAGGCTTCGGCGCGGGCGGGCCTTATGCGCACAGGCAAGCCTATGACGACCTGATTCAGGGCGCATCGGGCTTTGCCGCGTTGAATGCGATGCGCTCTGGCGGCGACCCAGAATATGCGCCCAGCCTCGTCGCCGACAAGACGGTGGGCCTGTTTGCCACCTATGCCACGCTGGCTGCGCTGCTGCACCGGGAGAAGACCGGCGAGGGCCAGTTCGTGCAGGTGCCGATGCTGGAGAGTTTCACCTTCTTCAACATGGTGGAAAACCTCTATGGAGAAACCTTCCTGCCCGGTAATGGAAAGCTGGCTTATACCCGCTCGATCAATGCCAATCGCAAGCCTTACAAGACGCGCGACGGCTATATCGGGCTGGTGCCCTATTCCGACGCCCAGTGGCAGACCTTTTTCGAAATGGGCGATCGGCCCGGCGTGTTCGACGATCCGCGCTTTTCAACCTACGCCGCGCGCACGGACAACATCACTGACCTCTATGCGATCATCGGCGAAGTGGCGCTGACCAAGACGACAGCGGAATGGCTGGAACTACTCGACGCGGCCAATATTCCGGCGATGAAATACAGCGAAATGGCTGACGTGCTTGAGGATGAGCATCTGCGTGCGGTGGGCTTTTTCGAAGAGGCCGAGCACGCCGAGGCCGGGCCCTACCGGCGCATGAAACACCCGGTCAGCTTTTCCGCCACCCCGCCCAACATCCGCCTCGACCCGCCGCGCCACGGGGCCAATACCGAAACGATTCTGGCAAGCCTGGGTCTGTAAGGACCATCTTGTAAAGGTCGCTTGACAGTCAAGATACCTTGTCATAAAGACAAGTAAACACGACATATTGTCAAGCTCACTTAACAAGGAAACGCCCATGGCCAAACAAGGCTTTATCACCGCCAAACGACGCTATATGCGCGCGCTCTGGCCTCTCGTAATCGTCTATCTTGTTGCAGTGTTCAGCGGCAGCTGGATGCTGCGCCAGTATGATGATCCGCCGGTTGGCCTGGCCATCACAGCGGCGCTGGCTGCGGCCCTTCCCCTGGCGATCTTCATGGCGGTGGTGCTGCGCTATTTCACCGAGACCGACGAATATACCCGACTGCGCCAGTTGATCGCCTTTGCTCGCGGCGCTGCATTTACAGTCTCTGCCATATTCATCTTCGGCTTCCTGCAGCTGTTCGACGTGATTGGCGATATCGAAGTGTTCTGGTTCGGCCCACTCTTCCTCATGAGTTGGGGCTTGTCTTATTGCTTCGGCAATCTTCTCGGGAAAACGGTCTGATGGAGAACCGTCTGCGCGAACTGCGCGCTGCCAGGGGGCTCAGTCAGGCCGCAATGGCAGAGCAACTTGGCGTTTCGCGCCAATCGATCAACGCCATCGAAACCGGCAAGTATGACCCGTCACTGCCACTCGCCTTTGCGATTGCCAGGCTGTTCGGCCAGAAGATTGAAGATGTCTTCCTCGACGAAGACGGCCAGGCGCAAGCTGCAGAATAAGGGGTTAGGACGCGCTCAGGCCGCGAAGGCCCAGAACGTCGTCCATATTGTAAAGCCCAGGTGGTTGACTGACCGCCCAGAGTGCAGCGGCAAGGGCACCATCGGCGAAAACACCTCGGTCCAGTGCGTCGTGCGAGATCGACAGGACTTCGCGTTCGCTGGCGAAACTCACCTCATGGGCGCCCACAACACCGCCCAGGCGCCGCACCGCGAAGCCGATCTCACCCTCTGATCGCGCCGCGTCCGTGCCGTCATAGGGCGCCCGGCGAAGGGCATTAAGGTCTGCCCCCCGCCCCTGCGCTACTGCCTCGCCGAGCATCAGCGCTGTTCCTGACGGGGCGTCCACTTTCCGCCGGTGATGGGTTTCAAGCACGTCCACATCCCAGTCCGTGCCGAGCCGCCGCGCTGCAATCCGGGTGATCGCGCAGGCCAGATTCACACCGAGCGAGAAGTTGCCGGCCTTCACAATGGCAAAGGCGGATGACGCCGCAGAGATCTGCGCCTCTTCCGCCGCGCTAAAGCCCGTCGTGCCGATAATCACGGCCCGAACGGTGGTGTGCTGCAGGCTTGCCAGGGCCGACAGGGTGGCCTGCGGCGAGGTGAAGTCGATGAACACGTGGGCGCCGGCGGCGGCATTCACCGCATCGCTCACCGGGGTCAGCCCCAAAGGCGCTGTACGACCGGCGAGCACGGCAATATCGATATCGCGATCGGGGCTGTCAGGGCGCTCTGTCCCGCCGGTCAGGCTGTGGCGCGCCTCCAGGACGGATTTGGCGAGTTCTCGGCCCATGCGGCCTGCAACGCCTGCAATGGCGAACTTCACAGTCTGGTCTGTCATACCCCGCCTTATAACGTGGAATATCCATGCGGCGAGCCCCATTGCGCGCGCTGCTGAATGCCAGAGATTTCCCTCGCGGGTTTGTCGACCTATGCTTGGGGCCATGTCACTGCACTGGATCCCGAACGGTCTTACCCTTTTTCGCTGCGGCCTGGCTTTTGTTTGCGCCGGTGCTGTGATGCAGACGGCGCGATCTCAGGGCTTGTTCCAGGATCTGTTCATGACCGGCCATGGCAACCTGAATGGCGAGCTGCTGGCGGACTTTCTGGCGCGAACAGCCTCGGAAACCGGACTTTTGCACTGGCCGTTGATCGCACTTGCGGCCTTTTTGCTTGCCGCCGTGACCGATTTTGCAGACGGCGTGCTGGCCCGGCTGCTGGATGCTCAAACCGCCTTTGGCGCCTGGCTGGATCCGATTGCAGACAAATTGCTGGTCGGGCTGGTGCTGATCGCCTTATCGATCACCTCTGGATCTTACGCGATCATCATTCCGTCTGCGTTGATTCTCATTCGCGATGTCTACATCACTCGGCTCCGCGGACAGCTTGGGGGCGGCCTGGCGCTGCCTGTGATGCGAATCGCAAAATGGAAGACGGCCAGTGAAATGCTCGCCATCGCCTTTTTGCTGATGGCGCCCGCGCTGGATGCCGGCCGGCTAGGACAAGTGCCCGATATTGCCGGCGTCGCCGGCGTGGTGGCCGGAGCGTCCTCTTTGCCATTTTATGCGGCTGGTCTTGTTTTCCTTTGGATTTCTGCGGTCCTGTCTGTCTGGACTGGGCTAACCTATCGCCACGCCGCTCAGACCGCTCTGGACGAGCAAACGAAAAGCACGTTCGATTGACCCAAATGCGTACCGACAGTGAATTTCGACGATCGTGCCATAGCCAAACCCCTCGCATGACGCTATGGCGGTTTACCTGAGTTACACGTTCGAAAGGGAACGCTTATGTATCCGCTGATCGCGATCGGATCCGTTGTGGTCCTCTTTGCCGTGCTCAACCTCATAGATTTTCGTCGGATCGACTGATCCGGCGCATCAGCGATGTCTGAGCTTTCCATGATTGCTGCCCTTGTGGGCGGCCTGATTGTTCTGGCCTTTGCCGGCGACTTTTTGGTGAGTGGCGCAGTTTCCACCGCCCGCAGGCTTGGCATATCACCGCTTGTGGCGGGCATCTTCATTGTTGGGTTTGGCACGTCGGCGCCTGAGATGCTGGTGGCGGTTGATGCCGCGCTGGAAGGGTATCCGACAATCGCACTGGGCAATATTGTCGGCTCAAACATCGCAAATGTGTTTCTGGTGCTTGGCCTGCCGGCATTAATCGCCCCGATTGCCATGGGCGGGTTTGGACAAAAACGAACCCTCATGGTGATGCTTGCCGCGACCGCGCTTTGGATCGTGCTGGCCGCGGTCACCCCGCTCCATGCCGGGATCGGTATGTTCTTCATCCTCGCTCTTCTGGCGTATGGATTTTACACGTTTTTCTCCTTCGCCCAGGCCAAGAAGCAGGGGATCGATGTCGGCGTTGAACCCGATGAAGAGATCCTCAGCCTGCCGCGCACCATTGCCTATGTTCTGGTGGGCGTCATTGGTCTGCCGCTCGGCGCGCATCTGATCGTTGAAGGTGGGGTGGGTATCGCACGCACGTTTGACGTACCGGAATACATCATCGGGCTGACCCTGATTGCCATCGGCACCAGCCTGCCGGAAATCGGCGCTGGGATTGCCGCCGCGCTGCGTGGGCAGGGCTCGGTGATTGTCGGTAATGTGCTCGGGTCGAACCTGTTCAATATTCTTGGCGCCGGTGGCCTTGTGGCGATCTTCGCCGCGTTCAATGGCGATCCCCTTTCGGTGAGTCGCTCGTTCCACGCCTATGATCATTGGGCCATGGCCATCGCCGCACTGATCGCCGCGTTTTTCATCCTTACCGGAAAATCGATATCGCGGCTGACCGGAATTCTATTGCTGCTGATCTATGCGCTCTACATGGCCGGGCTGACCCAGGGGTGGGATATCCTTGCCCTGTTTGGGGCCTGATCGATGACGCCGGGTCTGGCCCTGGTCACAGGCTCTGCCAAACGACTGGGCAAAGCCATGGCACTGTCGTTGGCCGATGCGGGCTGGGATCTCGCGGTCCACTACAACAGTTCCAGCGCTGCTGCCGAAGAGACAGCCGCGGAAATTCAGGCCAAAGGCCGCAACGCCGCTACGCTGGGCGCGGACCTGTCCGACGAGGCCGCCACAGGCAGTCTGATCGCTCGCGCACAGGCGGCAATGGATGCACCGGTCACCCTGCTCGTCAATTCGGCTTCGACCTTTTTCGACGACACCGCCGAAGGCCACAGCCGCGAGGATTGGGACCGGCATTTCGAGCCCAATCTGCGCGCCCCCATCCATCTGGCCCAGACCTTTGCCCAGCATCTTCCAGCAGAGCAAAACGGCCTGATCGTCAATCTGATCGACCAGCGGGTTTGGAAGCTGAACCCCCAATTCTTCACGTACACGCTGACCAAAGCGGCTCTCTGGACGGCCACTCGCACGCTCGCCCAGGCGCTGGCGCCGCGCGTTCGGGTCAATGGCATCGGGCCCGGGCCAACCCTGGCCTCAATCCACCAATCGGTTGATACCTTCGACGCCGAAAGCCAGTCCACACTAACCGGGCGCGGCAGCAGCCCGGCTGAGATTGTCCAGGCGCTGCATTATCTGATCGCCGCAGATTCAGTCACCGGCCAGATGATCGCCTGCGATGGCGGCCAACACCTTTTGTGGCAAACACCCGACCTAGAGACCTGAATGAGTTTTCTGTCTGACACCGGCGCGCCGGCCCATCCGGCGGTCATCGACGCGCTGTCGCAGGCCAATGATGGCATCGCGTCAAGCTATGGTGCGGATGACGAAACCTTGAGGCTGACAGCTCTGCTCAAAGACCTGTTTGAAACCGATGAGCTTGCCATCTGGCCTTGTGTCAGCGGCACGGCGGCCAACGCACTGGTTCTGTCGACCTTGGTGGCCGCCGACGAGGCCATACTGTGCCACCGCGAAGCCCATATTGAGCGCGATGAACGCGGTGCGCCGGAGTTTTTCACCGGCGGGGCAAAGCTTCAGCTGCTCGACGGCGCTGCCGGGAAAATCGACCTCGCAGCGCTCAGTGCGGCCCTATCCGCGATTGATCGCGATTTCGTGCATGAGACGCCAGCAGCCTGCCTTTCGCTGACCAACCTTACCGAATGCGGCACGGCGTATTCCCCTGCCGACATCAGCGCGCGCACCGGCCCGGCCAAAGCTGCTGGCCTCACCTGTCATCTAGATGGCGCGCGACTGGCGAACGCCTTGGCACATCTGAAGTGCAGTCCAGCGGACTTGACCTGGCGGGCCGGAATGGATGCCGTGAGCTTTGGCCTCACCAAAACCGGCGCCATGGGCTGTGATATCGCCATTCTGTTTGGTGAGGCGACTGAACGAGCGGGCATGATGCGGGCGCGGGCCAAACGGGCCGGACATATGCCGCCGAAAATGCGCTATATCAGCGCCCAGGGCGTGGCGCTGCTCGAAGGGGGGCTGTGGCTTGCGCTGGCGCGCCACGCCAATGATATGGCGTCAGCGCTTTTTGAGACTCTGGTCGCCCATGCGGGCGCGCAAGCCGGCTATCCCACCCACGGCAATGAGGTGTTCGTGACCCTGCCAGAAGATGCAGCAGACCGGCTGCGAGCGGCCGGGATCGGCTTCTATCCGTGGCCCGGCGGCCTGTACCGCTTTGTGGCAAACTGGACGACCGGGCGCAACGACATCGACGCCATCGCCAGGGCGTTCGCCTGAACCCAAGACGGGGCAGGTGAGATTGATCAGCCCAAGTGTTCGGCAAGACAGCTGGCCATGCTGTCTGGATCATCGCCATGGGTAAAAAAAGTGGCGAGTTCCCAGTTGTCATTCATCAGATAAAGCAGCGAGGTGTGGTCCATCGTGTATGTCGCGAGGCTTTCAGGCGTCTCGATGCGCTGATAGTCAGCCACAAAGGCGTCGGCAGCGGCGCGGATCGCCTCAGTGGAACCGGTGAGCCCCGTGATATCGTCGGGAAACGCCCCCGTTGAGATGTAACTCGCCAGCGCCTCGGGCGTGTCACGTTCTGGATCGACGGAGATCAGAACGGTCTTGGGCGGCGCCACACCATCTGGCAGCCGGCTGTAGGCTTGCTCCAGCGTGACCAGCGTCATGGGACACACATCAGGGCAGTAGGTAAATCCAAAGAACACCATGGCCGGTGCGCCGGCAAAGTCCGCCTCGGTGACCGCTGCGCCGGTATGGTCTGTCAGGGCGATCGGCCCGCCAATCTGGCTGTAAGCACGGGTCATACAGCCGCCTTCCGAGCCGCCCGCGGTTGGCGACGGGGACGCGCCGCCACATGCGGCCAATACCAGGAACGAGAGCGGTGTAATCCAGCGTGTCATCATACCACTGCTTATGCTGGCGCAATTTCCCTTTGACGAGGCGGCGGCTTGCCACAGACTTAGCAGCATGGATGATGTCGCACGCGCCAGCGAGACCGGGTTCGACCCGCTATTTGCCCTGTCGAAAGATGAATTGGGCACGGCGCAGTCGGCATTGGGCCGCACACGCCTGCGCACGTTCGTGGCCCTGCGCTGGGTCGCCGTCATCGGCCAGACCATCGCCGTACTGGTTGTACATTTCGGACTGGACTTCGATTTGCCCCTGTCAGCTTGCCTGGCGGTGATCGCCGCGTCCGCATGGTTTAACGTGTTTGTATCGCTTTCTTCGCCCAGCCAGCGTCTGGCCCGCGACTGGGAAGCCGCGCTGCACCTTGTGTTCGACACGATCCAGCTGACAGCTTTGATCGCGCTGACCGGAGGGCTGAACAATCCATTCCTGTTGCTGTTGCTTGCGCCCGTCACGGTGGGCGCACTGACCCTTCGGCCCCGGGGCGCGGCCAGCCTGGCCCTGTTCACCATGGCCTTGGCCGCGGGCATGTCGATCTGGGCTTTCCCCCTGCCGTGGGCGGGTGACACTCAGCCGGACATTCCGCCGCTGTTCGGGCTCGGCAACCTGATAGCGCTCGCCGTGGGCGTAGGCTTCTTCTCTGTCTCGGCGGTGCGCGTCAGCCAGGATGAGGCCCGCCTTGTGCGCGCGCTCGACGCCGCGTCGGTGGTGATGGCGCGCGAACAACGCCTGTCAGCCATCGGCGCCATGTCGGCCATGACCGCCCACGAGCTGGGCACGCCACTGGCAACGATCCACCTGGTATCGAAGGAAATGGCCGCCCAACTGCCAAGCGACGATCCTTTGCATGAGGATGCGCATTTGTTGGCTGAACAGGCCGAGAGATGCCGGACCATTCTGCGCCAATTGGGCGAGGCCCGCGACGCCAGCGATATCGTCCATGCCCGCATGCCGGTCAGCGCCGTGCTGGACGAAGCCGCAGAGCCTTATCGCGGGCTCGGCATCGACATTGATGTGTCAGCCCAGCCCGGCGACGGAGGTGAGGACACCCCCCCTACCCTGCGTCGCAGCCCCGAAGTGCTGCACGCCCTCAGCGCGTTCATCGAAAACGCGGTGAGCTTTGCCGAGACCCGCGTCATGACCGCTGTGTCCTGGACCGAAGGGCAGATCGTTGTGACCATCTCCGATGATGGCCCGGGATTTGCTGCCGACGTGCTGCCAAAACTGGGAGAGCCCTATGTCTCCCAGCGCGGCGAAGCACAATTGGGCGGCGGCGATATGGGCCTGGGTTTCTTCATCGCGAAAACCCTGATCGAACAAACAGGCGGGCGCATCGCAACGCGCAACAGGACACCGCCGAAACATGGCGCTGTTGTGCAGGCCCAATGGCCACGTGAACGTTTGGAAGCGCCCGAAAATAGGCTATATGACTAGGACCATGACCGAGATTCAAAGAACTGACCGCCCCGTTACCGTCACCCTTCACCCTACGCTGGAAGGCGTGGAAGACCGCACTTGTCTGGTGCTGGACGATGATGGGCCATTTCTGCAACGCCTTGCGCGGGCCCTGACCCAGCGCGGATTTCTTGTCTCGGCGGTGTCCTCTGCCGGTGAAGCGCGCGATATCGCCCGGCTCAACCCGCCAGCCTTTGCCGTGCTCGACCTGCGCCTGGACGACGGATCAGGCCTGGATGTGGTGCAAGTGCTGCATGAGTATCGCCCCGATGCGCGCGCGGTGATCCTGACGGGTTATGGCGCCATTGCGACGGCCGTTGCCGCTGTGAAAGCTGGCGCGGTCGATTATCTGGCCAAGCCAGCCGATGTGGAAGACATCGTGAAGGCCCTAACCGCACGGCCTGATGAAAAGCCCGCCCCGCCGGACAATCCCATGTCGGCTGACCGGGTGCGCTGGGAACACATTCAGCGCGTCTATGAGCTGTGCAATCACAATGTCTCTGAGACCGCACGGCGCCTGAACATGCACCGACGAACACTGCAGCGCATCCTGGCAAAACGCGCGCCGCGTTAGGGCCTATCGCCTAATTGCAAGGCGCTCGACCAAGGCATCGAAGACATCGACGCCTTGGCGCAATTGTGCGGTTTCAAGATACTCATTTGGCTGGTGGGCCTGCTCGATCGAGCCAGGCCCGCAAATAATCGCCGGGCAACCCGCCGCACGGAATTGTCCGGCTTCCGTTCCATAAGCGACGGCGCGATCGGCATTGTCTCCCGTGATGGCGCGGGCCAACTGCTCAGCCATATTTTCCGATGACGCCAACAGGGCCGGCGCATTGGACATCTCGCGCACCGTAATGTCACCCTCCTCGGCGCGCGCCTTGATGGACGCTCTGCGCGTGTCCACCGCTTCGAAAAAGGAGGCGAGCACAGTCTCAGGCTGGTCGCCTGGCGCGCTGCGCACATCGAAAACGAACCGGCATTCGCGGGCCAGAATGTTCACGGCTGTGCCGCCATGAACTTCACCAATGGTGATCGTGGTCTGCGCCGGCTTTGCCGGAAAATCCGACATGCCGACCGGGCGCCGCGTGTCTGCAATCTCCATCAGCGTCGTCATGAGAGGCAGCGCTTCAGCGATGGCCGATACGCCCTGATCGGGCAAGCTGGAGTGAACCTCCCGGCCCGTCACCACGACTTCATACGCCGCAATGCCCTTATGCTGGCCGATGACCTGCCAGTTTGACGGCTCGCCGACCCAGACCCCGGCGGGTGCCGCACCGGACGCGACAATCGCGTCAATCATGGCCGGCGCACCCTTGCAGCCGACTTCCTCATCATAGGAAAACGCGAAATGCACAGGTTTTGCGAGGCCAGCTGCGGCGAACTTCGGGGCGAAGGCGAGGCAAAGGGCCAGGAATGCCTTCATATCGCACGTGCCGCGCCCGTAGAGCCTGCCTTCACTCTCAGAAAGGTCAAATGGCTGAGTGTCCCAGGGCTGGCCGTCCACCGGCACCACATCGGTATGGCCAGACAGGACCAGACCGCCGGGAACGTCAGGCCCGATCCGCGCCCAAAGATTGGCCTTTTCGCCCGTGGCATCTGGTATGCGCCTGCACGCGGCACCCGCCGCCAAAAGCTCGCTCTCGGCCCAGTCGATGAGCTCCAGATTGGAGTGGCGGGACGTCGTGTCGAACGCCACCAGGCGTGACAGGGTTTGCAAGGCGGTTTGGAAATTCGACATCTGGAATAAGGTAATGGCCCATTTGCGACCGGATCAATAGCACACCGTGATTCAGGGTTAACAATTCCCCAACGCGCGCCAATTCTGTGGAGAAGTGACGCACGCGTCTTCATATATCTTGCGTGCCAAGACGGCGCAGCGCACTATATGTAGGTATTCGACGATGACATGATCTGATGGAGCGCCCCATGGCCGATGGCAACGCAAACATTCCCGGTCTTTTGACCCCGAGCAAGGCGTACAAGCCGTTTCGCTATGCCTGGGCCTATGAATTCTGGAAAAAACAGCAACAGGTCCACTGGATGCCCGAAGAGGTACCGCTGGGCGAAGACTGTAAGGACTGGGCGGTGAAACTGTCTGAGAAGGAGCGCAACCTCCTGACGCAGATCTTCCGTTTCTTCACCCAATCGGATGTGGAAGTCGGCGCCAATTACATGGAACACTACATGCCTCTGTTCAAACCGACAGAGGTCTCCATGATGCTGGCATCGTTCTCCAATATGGAGACGATCCACGTCGCCGCTTATGCCCTGCTGCTCGAGACGATCGGCATGCCGGACTCTGAGTTTGGCGCCTTTATGGAATATGAGGAGATGGCCGCCAAGCACGACTATCTCGGCCAGTTCGGCACCGACACCAATGAAGACATCGCCGTCTCAATGGCTGTGTTCGGCGCGTTCACGGAGGGCCTGCAGCTGTTTGCCAGCTTCGCCATGCTGATGAACTTCCCGCGCTTCAACAAGATGAAGGGCATGGGCCAGATCGTAACCTGGTCGATCCGTGATGAGAGCCTGCACTGCGAAGGCATGATCAAGCTGTTTCACACCTTCTGCGCCGAAACCGGCGTGATGACGCCGGAGCTGGGCGAAAAGATCCGCGAGTGCTGCCGCACTGTGGTCGCCCTTGAAGACAAGTTCATCGAGCTGGCGTTCGAGGCCGGCGAAGTGGAAGGCATGACGCCGGAAGACATCCAGAACTACATCCGCTACATCGCCGACTGGCGCCTGGGACAGCTGAAACTGGAGCCGATTTTCGGCGTGACCGAGCATCCGCTGCCCTGGCTGACCGAGATCCTGAACGGCGTCGAGCACGCCAATTTCTTCGAACAGCGCGCCACGGAATATTCCAAAGGCGCCACGAAAGGCGACTGGCACGGCGATGAAGGCGTGTGGTCGAACTTCGATCTGATGCTGGACAAGCGCGAGACCGTGCCCGCGCAATAGGCGGTTTGTCCGCCCCCCTATCCACCGTGCACATCGGTATTTAGGGGGGTGTTTATCGGTGTTGATCGGTGTTTTGGGGACAAACCCAACCCAATCCGACCCCCTTGGGCTGTGGCTAGTCTCCTCGCCATGACCTCGCGCAGAAGCCCAGCCCAATACGCCGCCGCCAAGGTAGCCGCCCAGGCCCTGGCGCGCGCGGGCCTGCCCCTGGCCGAAGTGGCCCGCCACGTCGGCGTGTCCCTATCAGCCATTCGCGTCTGGGCGCGCAAGGGCGGCTGGCGCGCCGGCGATCTCACCAAAGACACCGCCGACACAACCACGCCCGCGCCCCTGCCCCTCGCCACCGCCATAAAAGCCGCTGAGGCAGAGGCCGCCACCGCCGCCGACACCGGAGACTACGCCGCCGCCAGCAAGGCCATCGCGAAGACAAAACAGCTGAAACGGCTTACCCGCGATCTCGGCGCGCTGGCCACGCCCCCCGGCGGCGAAGGCCGGTTCGAGGCCGCGCTTGCCTCTGGCGCGGTGTGGAACCTGTCGCGCGATGACTGGACCGGCTTCACCCGCGCCCAGGCCGAGGCCTGCATCATGAGCGCGGTGCTGGAAAAGCCGCTAGGCGAGGTGTGGAATTCCGGATCACCTGATTTTGGACTGGGCAGCGGCGACCCGGGCGTTATAAAGTAACTTACCAGACGATCAGGACCTCCCCGATATGCGAGCGAACACCGCCCTTAGCTTTGACAGCGCGGCCCTTGGCCTGTCCGGCCTTTGCCTCATTCACTGCCTGGCCTTGCCTTTGATGGCGGCCGCATTGCCGGCGCTGGCCTCGGTGGCCGAGGCGGAATGGCTGCACAAGGCGTTCGTGGTCGCGGCCCTGCCTGTGTCGCTGGTGGCGATGGCGCGGGGCGGCGGCGCGGTGTTTACCGGGCTGGCGCTGGTGGGCCTCGCCCTGCTTTTGGCCGGCGCCTTCGCCGAACCCTTGCATGACTATGAGACCGCGCTCACCGTGGCCGGCGCCCTGATCCTCTCCGCCGCCCACCTCTGGCGCTGGCGCCGCCACAGCACCGCGCACTGACCGTAGGGTGGATGGAG
>JBCCAA010000106.1:0-5646 GCA_039815055.1 Pseudomonadota bacterium
CCGCTTCCGCCGCGAGTAAACCATCCGCCAGCGCCTTGTTGGCGGCTTTGGTTTTCGACACTTTGCGCGATTTGCTAAACCGGCTGGGCAGCGTCACCAGTCCGGTCAGAACGGACCATGCGAGCGCCAAAACCGCGCCACAAAGCAAAATGGCGAGCAAGGCCCAGACAATTTCAAATTCATATAAGGTGCCATTGCCAAGATCGAGCGTCAGGCCGCCTGGCAGGCGCGAGGCCCAAATGGCGAAAATGCCCGCGGCGACAATCAGCAAAATGATCAGGAACAGAATGATCATGGGCGCTCTTCTGCAATCATGGTCAGGCGTAGGGCCTCGAGGGTTTCTTCCAACCTGTAGCGGTTATCGGCATTATCTAGCCAATCTGTGAAGACAGGCTGAAGATCGGCGTCAAGGCCGCGAATTTGTTCGATCGCCGTGGCGAGATCCCCCGCTTCCAAGGCCGTCTGAGCGGTCGTCAGCTGATCTCGGGGTGTGGTCTCTCCAGACCGGCGGATCTGAATGCCATCTCCAAAGACTGTGCGCATCCAGCTGCTGCCGGCGCCGTCATCGCGGGCATCCTGGTCCAGAGCTTCATTGATCAAAGCGGGCAGATCTGCGCGCAGCTCTGCGAGTGTCGGGACAGGGTTTGGCGCGATATTGGCCAGGCGATCAATCGCCTGATTTCCAGGCATTGCGGCCGCAAGCCGTTGATGTGCGGTGAGAAACGGGCGCCCACGCCGTGCGGCGGCTTCGATGGCTGACAGCGCCAAGGCCGCTTCGGTCCGGGCGTTGGAATCCGTGGCGGCGGTCAGGCGTTCAGACTGGGCCTGGTTTTCGAGCGTGGCGAGACGGGTTTTGAGCAATTCGAGCGCGCTATCATAGCTGCCGAGCTGCGAGACGAGCGCATCCTCTACGGCGGTCACTCGGGTCTCAAGCGCGGTCAGATCTGGCAGCTCGACTATGGCTGGGTTTGTCTCATCCTCTTGTTCGGCCAAACCGGCGATCCGGGCCCGTTGAAGGGTTGAGATGTCAGCCTCAAGGGTTTCGATCTCTGACCGGACGGCGCGGATGTCGGTGACGAGACGCGTGCGGTCGGCCTGTAACCCATCGGCGCGTGACTTGAGCGCTGCTACGTCGGTGACAATCGTGTCCGTGATCGTGGAGCGCTCAGTCTGACCGGACTTCAAGACTGCGATCTCGCCCTGCAAAGCTGCAATATCGGCGGCGCCCGGTTTCAGCCCGGGCAACATGCCAGCGCTATAAGTTGACAAGCCCAAACACACCAAAGCTAACCCCCCAAACGCAACCCAACCCGGACCGCCCCGCCCCACCTTCGACGCCTTGGGAGTCGGGGTGGCGGGTTCGAATTCTGCGTCGATCGGTGCCTCATCCCCGGGGGCTGGGTCTAGGGATGGGTTGGACATTTCTGGCGCTCCTATCGCGGTGATTCTGTGAGCTTATATCGTGTTGGTTCACGCCGAAAGTGTGGCAAGGACCTGGCTCAGCCGCGCGAACAAACCGTCTTCGTTCGGGGACTCTGACGTATAAATGGCGTTTAAGCTCAGAGGTGCAAGCGGCGCGCAGGCGGGTTCTGAAATCCCAACTGCGATCCAGTCTTGCAGGGTCTGTTCGCGCATCAACGCGGTAAAGGCTGTTGCGCCCTTCGCCGAATGAATGAGCACCAAAGCCGGTCGATTCCGCTGGAGGATATCAGCGGTATTGGGAGGTACGATAGAGGTACGAATCATACGGTAGAGCGGCACGAAAGAGGTATGATAGCCGAGATCTTCTAAATTTGCCTTCAGCGATCCCGCTGCAGCGGCGTTCGCAACATGCAGCAACGGCCTCTCTGTCGGAGCGCTTTGCACCGCGATGAAGTGCGCCAGATCGACCGCATTGCCGGCCGATTCCCGAATGTCTTGAAAGCCTTCCTGCCCGGCTGCCGCGGCGGTTGCGGGACCCACGCACCAGGCGGTTAGCGTCCGGGCCGCCTCGCGCGCCGCATACGTCCGCACACCATTGGCGCTGGTAAAGACGAGACCGGAAATCTCCTCGACAGAGGGCAGTTTCGCGTCAGCGATGACCTCGAGGCTGAGCATCGGCGCCACGACCGCTTGCAGGCCAAGCGCTTCCAAGCGATCGGCCGTCTCTTGAGCCCCGGGTTGGGCGCGGGTGACGATGATTGGAAGGTCCATCATGGCGCGCGTCAGGTCTTAATCGGTGAACACCGGAAGATCGCCGCCCGCCTGATCGCGAATGTTCTCGGCCAGCTGACGCCCGAGCCGGGCGAGGTCGCCCAAAGGCGTCGAGATCAAGGCTTCAGCGCGCGCCGACCATTTGGTCTGGCCGTCCGGTGTCAGGACCTCACCACGCAGATGCCAGGCGCCGTCGACATTTTGCAATTGCGCCGCCATTGCGGTTCGACACGAGCCATCAAGTTCAGCCAGGAACGCGCGTTCAGCAGTGGCCATGGCGCGCGTCGCGGCGTGGTCGATGTCGCTCATCGCGGCGGCGAGCTCATCGCTCAAACGGTCTGTGCGGGCGGCCACGGCGATGATGCCTTGTCCGGCTGCGGGCAAAAGATCGGTCATCGGAACAGGAGCGGCATGCGTGTCCAGGCCGAGGCGTTTAAGCCCAGCCATGGCGAGAAACGTGGCGTCCGCCTCTCCGCGTTTCAGTTTTTCGATACGGGTCTCAACCCGGCCTCGGAACGGAACAACTTTTAAGTCAGGCCGGAGCGATAGCGCTTGCGACTCGCGGCGTAGACTTGCGGTGCCGAGCACGGCCCCATGAGGCAGGTCTTGCAGTTTGGTGATTCCGTTAGCGGTCAGGAAGCCGTCGCGAGGATCGACCCGTTGGGGATAGGCCACTAGGTCTTGGCCCTCTGGCAAGAGGCTCGGAACGTCTTTCAGGCTGTGCACGCCAATATCGACATCCCCATTATCGACTGCGCGATCGATTTCTCGCGTGAACAGGCCTTTTCCGCCGGAATTGATCAATCGCTCTGTGGTGAGTTGGTCGCCTTTGGTCGAGAAGGTGACGATTTCACCAGTGAGCTGGCCCTCACTGACGCGTTCAATCTCGCTTTTGATCAGTTCGGCTTGATAAAGCGCGAGCGGCGAGCCTCGCGTGCCAATTTTCACGGGGTGAGCGCTTGCCATTTTGGCTCCATTCTTGCGACTGTCAGTGTACGCGCAGAATCAGCTAAGGGTGATCCTTGGCGGGCGCAAGCCGATCCGGCAGGAGGACATTTATGCGATCAGTGCTTTTGGGAATGGTTTTGACGCTCAGCGCCTGCAGTCAAGCGCAAGACGGAGCGTCTGACATCGATGCTTCCGTCCCGATCGCGCAAGCGCCGATTGAGCGCTGCATGAATCTCGGGAGCGCGTTGGAAGCGTATTATGAAGGCGAATGGGGGTATACGGTTCGCCGGGAGGATCTGCAGCGCCTATATGATGCCGGGTTTGACGCGGTTCGCTTGCCGATCCGATGGTCCGTCCACGCTGAAGAGACAGCCCCTTACATGATCGATGAAGACTTTCTCGCGCGCGTCGACGAAATCGTCGGCTGGGCCAATGGGATCGGGCTGAAGATCATCGTGAATGTTCATCACTATGATGAGTTAAATGACAACCCAGACGCGCATGAACCTCGGCTGGAAGCCCTCTGGGATCAATTGGCGACACACTATGCCGGAGCGCCTCAAACAGTCATTTTCGAGACCCTCAATGAACCTCACACGAAGATGACAACCGCCCGCACGGACGCTTTAAACCAGCGCTTGTTAGAACGCATTCGGCAGGACCATCCAGAGCGTTGGGTCATTCTGGGCACCGCATTCTGGGGCAATCTCAGCGCGCTTGAAGAGTCACGGCCAGACTATGATCCCCGAGTGATGCTGACCTATCACGAATACTCGCCGTTTGATTTCACTCATCAGGGCGCGAGTTGGACCAGTGTGACTGAAACCGGTGTGCGATGGGGGACGCGCGACGATGTCGGAGAGATGTTGAGCGAACTTGATAAAGCCGTCGCCGTTCAGGAGCGGTTTCGGATGCCCGTTTTTGTTGGCGAGTTCGGGGTCTATAAACGTGTGCCGATTGAACAGCGGGCGCGCTGGGTCCGGACTTTGCGAACCGGCATGGAGGACCGCGGGCTTTCGTGGTGTCACTGGGATTTTGCTGGCTCTCTCAACGTTTATGATGTCGATCGCGAAGCCTGGTTGCCAGAGATGAAAGCGGCGCTGCTGGACTAGGCGAGTTCCCTAAACGAAGTGGGACGCCTATATCGCGCGCATGGTACAAGCGCTGACAGTTCTGGGAATTGAAACCAGTTGCGATGAAACCGCAGCTGCGGTCGTGCGCCGTGAAGCGGACGGCTCCGTATCGATCTTGTCTGAGATTGTCCGCAGTCAGATTGAAGAGCACACACCCTATGGCGGTGTGGTGCCCGAGATCGCCGCCCGGGCGCATGCTGACATTGCCGATGCGGTCACCGGAACCGCCTTGCGTGAGAGCGACCTCGCTTTGGCTGATTTGGATGGGATTGCCGCAACCAGCGGGCCAGGCCTGATTGGCGGCGTCATGGTCGGCATGATGACCGGCAAGGCGCTTGCGATGGCGGCTGAGAAACCGTTCTTGCCGATCAATCATTTGGAGGGGCACGCGCTCTCGCCACGCCTCGCGGAAGACTGCCCATTCCCTTATCTATTGCTCTTGGTGAGCGGCGGGCACTGCCAGTTTCTCGCGGTTGAGGCGTTGGGCGAGTATCGCCGCATGGGCTCGACGATCGATGACGCGGCTGGAGAGGCATTTGACAAGCTTGCCAAGACGCTCGGAATTGGGTTTCCGGGCGGACCGGCGGTGGAGCGTCTGGCAAAGTCTGGCGACGCGGCACGTTACGCCTTGCCGCGTCCGCTTTTGAACCGACCCGGGCTGGATCTGAGTTTTGCCGGCTTGAAAACCGCCGCGGCGAGAGTGGCACAAGCCGAACCGCTCGATGCTCAAGCGCAGGCTGATCTATGCGCAGGCTTTCAAGCCGCCGTCACGGAGTGTCTGGCCGAAAAGACCGAGCGTGCTTTAGCAACGTTTCAGGCGGGTCGAGCTGACGAGACTCGATTGGTTGTGGCTGGCGGTGTCGCCGCAAATGCGACCATTCGTTCTGCTTTGGACGAGGTTGCTCGTGCACACCATGCGAAGCTGATCGCGCCGCCGTTGCGGCACTGTACCGATAATGCAGCAATGATTGCATTGGCAGGGGCTGAACGGCTGGCTGCAGGTTTGTATCCGGAAGACGGGCTCGCCTTTGCGGCGCGACCGCGTTGGCCCCTTGATGAAGCAGCGGCCATAAAAAACCCCGCCTATGGCGGGGGCAAACGGGGCGCGAAAGCCTGATCCCTTGACTAGAACTTGAAGGCTGACCGCAGACGAATACCGGCTTCGATCTCTTGATCTTCCCATTGCGCCGTGTCGTCAAACTCTTCTGCGCCAATCGTCAGTTCGCCGCCTACTGAGATGCGCGGCGTGATCCGGAACTCTGCTTCCGCCATCATTTCCTCGCGAGGCAGGGCGGAGCCTTCTTCGCGTGACGTCAGATCCAGGCTGAGGCTCCAGCGGTCACCATTGATCCAGGCCAGGTTGAACGTCCGC
>JBCCAA010000068.1:0-14498 GCA_039815055.1 Pseudomonadota bacterium
CGGTGCCGTGTTCGAACTGGACGCAGGCTTCCACACGATCACGCTGGCGGGTCGCTCGCCGGGCTTCAATGTCGACTTCATCGAGATCAACAAGGGTGGAAACCCGGGCGTCAATTCAGCCAACTCGCAGTTCGTTGCGACGGGCGATACCGTGCCGGTGGTCAACGACCAGATCGAGGATATCAACGTGCAAGTTGGCGACGGTCTGGCCTTCGCCATCCCGGGTGATGCCTTCTTTGATGCCGATGGCGACACATTGTTCATCGACGCGCCAAACCTGCCAACCGGCTTCACCTTTGTGAACGGCGTCTTGTCGGCGGAAAGTGATCTGGCGATTGGCAGCTATCCGATCACCATCACGGCAACCGATGACGACCTGAATGTCGCTGTCCAGACCTTCGTGGTGACGGTGAGTGAAGATGTGCCGGTGTCTGATTTCCAGGCGATTGTTGTGTCGGGTGCTGATGACATCGAGCTGGGCTCAAGTCTGAACAGCCCGGACCTTGAATCGGACAAAGTCGTCCAGCTTCGGTTTACGGTTCAGGAAGGTGTTTCGAATGTCACCTCAGTGGAGACAGCCTTCTTCAACTTCGTGTCCGACCGGGGGCAGGGCGGCACGACAACGCTCAACTTCGAGGCACGTCCATCCTACGACGCGCTACCTTTCGAGAGCACCAACAGCTTTGTCGGCGACGGTCAGTCGGTTACCTTCACCGACAGCTGGGACGACAATGAGTTCATCTCGGGCGTCATCGACCTTGCGCCGCTGATCAATGATCTGATCGCCGATCAGGGTCCTCTGAATGCAGGTGATATCATCAACCTGCAATTTACGGGCACGGGCGCGGATCGCTACATTGTTCAAGGCACAGGCGTCCTGGATATCTCCGGTACTGGCGGCGGTGGTGGTCCAACCAACCTCGCCCCTGTGGTTGATAATCCGGTGGCCGATCTCGAGGTTGCCGATGGCGATGGCGTAAACATCAACCTGGCCAATGTGTTCAGCGATCCTGAGGACGACGCGCTCACCTTGCAGGTCAGTGGCCTTCCAGATGGCGTCAGCTTCTCCGGAACCACGATCTCCGGCACGCCAACCGAAACCGGCGTGTTCACAGTCACCGTAACGGCCAATGATGGTGAAAAGTCTGTGGCGGATGTGTTTGTCATCACGGTGCTGACCGATCAGGACACTATGCCGGCGGTGGGCGCCGATATTGCGGACCAGTCGGTCCTCGATGGTGAAGCCTACAGCTTTGCGATCCCCGCCAACGCATTTACAGATCTTGATGGTGATACGCTGGAGATCACAGTCGATGCACCGGCCGGTTTTGGGTTCAATGCCAACACCGACACGGTCACCGCTGCGGCGGGTCTGGCAGCGGGCACATATACCATCACGGTCACTGCCACCGATGATGACAATAACAGTGTCAGCCAGGACTATACGGTCACCAAGCTGGAGCCGTTCAGCTCAGCGCCTGTTGTGGACGTGGACATCCCCGATCAGTCGGTGGCGGATGGTGAGGCCTACAGCTTCGCGATCCCAGCCAATGCATTCGATGACGCCGATGGTGACACGCTGGAAATCACGGTTAATGCACCTGCCGGCTTTGGCTACAATGCCAACACTGACACGGTCACCGCTCCGGTGGGTCTGGCAGCGGGTGTCTACACCATCACGGTCACCGCAACTGATGATGACAATAACAGCATCAGCCAGGACTATGTAGTCACCAAGGAAGAGCCGTTCAGCTCTGAACCGGAAGTCGATGTGGAAATCCCGGATCAGACAGTGAATGCAGGCGATGCCTTCAGCTTCGCGGTCCCGGCCAACGCCTTCGATGATGCCGATGGTGATGCGTTGACGATCACGGCCACCAGCCTGCCAAATGGCTTCAGCTTCAACCCGGCCAACGACACGGTTACGGCTCCCGGCAACCTTGCGCCGGGCACCTACACCATCACGGTCCAGGCGGAAGATGATGACGGCAACACCGTGACCCAGGACTTCAACGTCACTGTTGTGGACACCTCCAACACGTTCAGCTTTGTCGCTGAGTTGGAATCCAAGAACGATGATGTCGAGCTTGGCTTCAATGAGCGGTCTTCGGAACTGGAAACCAACAAAGCCGCAATCCAGATGCGCCTGACCATCGAGGATGGCGTGGCGGGTGCGACCTTCATTGAAAGTGCGCTGGTCAGCTGGACGGCGATCAACAACTCCACGGGCAGCGCGGTGCTGACCTTCCAGGTGGAAGACTCGCTGGCGCCAGAAGCCTATGGCGCGAACAAGTCCTTCGTTGGTGGTTCGGTACAGACAACGGTGCAGGGGCCCTGGTTCGATGACCAGTTGATCTCGAACGTGGTCGACATCGCTCCGCTCCTGAATGCGCTGATTGCCAGCCAGGGGCCACTGTCCGCTGGTGATGTGATCAACCTTCAGATCGATGGTGTGGGTGACAACTTTCAGATCCAGCAATTCTCCACCGAAGTGGCGATCACGGCATCGGGTGCACCGCCTCAGGCGGCCAGCAGCGCATTTGCCAGCTTTGCTGCACCGGAGGCGTTTGCTCTGGAGGGTGCCGATACAGCCGAAGCAGCCACAGATGACAGCGCCAATGCGGTGATTGCCATCGTGAGCGAGGATGGCGACGTCACCATGCCTGCTGAAACAGCAGTCAACTTCGACTTCTCGGGTATCCTTGAGGCCGAAGCGCCGGTCGAGGAGGCCGAAGCCGGAGCCGATGCCAATGACCGAGGAGAGCTGACTTTGCTCACCGATGTCTTCGACTTCGGTGAAGTGACCTCGGTAGCATCTGATACCATTGATACCTCAAGCCTGGTCGCCGAAGACCTGGCGGTGACCGAAGAACCAGCTGAGGACACTCCGGTGGTGGCTGTGGCCCCGGCTGAGGAAGACCTGCTCGACGGGAACTTCGCTGCCAATGGCCTGGTTCCGGGTCAGGATGATGACTGGTTCGGTCCGCTCGGCTAGTCGGTCTCGGTGGGTGGCGCACGGCGACACAACTGTTGCCGTGTGCCGCCGGACGAGGCACGTTATTTCAGCCGAGGACGCAATCTCCGAGCTGTTGGACAGTGTTGGGCCAGGGTATACGTTTTCCCCGCATAAACGCGTGGGGGTGAATTTTCGGCGCGGTTCTTGCCTAATAGGGGAAGACACGGGGTAAGAAACGAGAAAACGGCACATATTGAGATGGTAAACGAGGCGCTCAACGCATCGCGGCGGACTTTCATCGGTCTGGCGATTTTCAGCTTCTTCACAAGCATCCTTATGCTGACGGGGCCGCTCTACATGCTGCAGGTCTATGACCGCGTGCTGATGAGCCAGTCTGTCCCGACTCTTGTCGCGCTGACAGTGTTGGTTGCTGCCTTGTATTTGACCCTTGGCGTACTGGAATGGTGCCGCAACGCCCTGTTTTCAGCCGCCGGATCCCAGCTTGAGGGGCGGTTGGCCGCTCCGGTCATGGAAGCTGCGTTTGAGGCGCAGCTGAAAGACCCAAGGGTGTCGGGCGAACAGTCCGTGCGAGACCTGCGTACGGTGCGCCGATTTATTGGCAGTCCAACGCTTCCTGCAGTGTTTGACATGCCATTTACACCATTGTTTTTCCTTGTTCTTTTTATGCTTCATTGGGCTTATGGACTGTGGGCGCTGGCCGGTGGCGCCGTGCTCGTCACACTCGCCATTGTCAACCGGATCGTGAACCAGAAACCGCTGGAAGAAGCGGAAAAGGAAGAGCGAATTGCTCAACATCAGGCCGGCGAAATGTTGCGTCAGAGCCAGATTGTCGCCGCGCTTGGCATGGCTGATCGCTTGCGCAGCCGCTGGAAGAATTCCTTTGACAATTCAGACGCCGGAATGCTGCGCTCTGGCAGTCGGCTTGCTGGTTTTACCTCCGGCACCAAAGCGTTTCGCCTGTTGATGCAGTCGGGCATTCTTGGGCTCGGCGCTTATCTGTCGATCCTGGAAGTGTCGACGCCGGGCGCCATGATTGCAGCTTCGATCATTATGGGACGCGCGATTGCCCCGGTTGAGCAAACCGTGGGTCAGTGGCGCAATATCGTCCAGTCGCATAGCGCCTGGAACTCGCTTTCCGCGCTTCTTGGGACGGGTGACAAAGATGATGAGCCGATGGAATTACCGCCAATCCAAGGCCGCGTGACGTTCGAAAACGTATCGGCCGGGCCGCCGGGATCGCGAACAGCAGTTCTCAAGCGCATCAATTTCGATCTCCAGCCCGGCGAAGTTCTGGGGCTGATCGGGCCGAGTGCGGGGGGGAAATCCACCCTTGCGCGCGTTTTAATTGGTCTTTGGCCAACGCTCATGGGCAATGTGCGGATCGATGGCGCAGATGTGGCCAGTTACCCGACCACAGTACTGGGGGCACAGCTGGGATATTTGCCGCAGCGGGTCGATCTCTTCACGGGCACGATTCGAGACAATATTTCCCGCTTCAACATGATGGCCCCGCCCGAGGCGGTGATTGCGGCGGCGCAGGCGGCGGACTGCCACGATCTCATTCTTCATCTGCCCGATGGCTATGACACCGATATTGGTCCGTCCGGGGCGTTCCTGTCGGATGGCCAGCGCCAGCGGGTCGGCTTGGCCCGCGCGTTGTTCGGCGATCCCAAGCTAGTGGTACTGGATGAGCCAAATTCCAACCTGGACTCCGAAGGCGACGCAGCTTTGCAAAACGCGATCAAGCGGCTCAAGGCCCGCGGCGCGACGGTTATCATCATCGCCCACCGTCCCAATGCCATCACCCATTGTGACCAGCTCCTCCTCCTCCACGAGGGCGAGGTTCGTATGATGGGACCGCGCGACGAGGTGTTGGCGAAACTGGTGCCAGCGGGCAACGACAATGACGAGCATCGTGTTGCCGCCATCCGACGTGGGGAGGTCCAGAATGGTTGATCTTGCAGCCGCAGAGCCGGAAGGTCGGCAGAACTCCGGCAAGCGTATTTTCGTGATCGGCTGGAGCGCGATCGTAATCGTCTTTGGCGGGATTTTGCTTTGGTCCGTGTTTGCCCCGTTTGAGGGCGCTGTCCTCGCCTCCGGATCGGTTTCTGTGGAAACGCGACACAAGGCGGTCCAGCATCTGGAAGGCGGCATCGTATCGGATATCCTGGTCAATGAAGGCAAGCGAGTTGATGAGGGCGAACTGCTCATCCGACTCGACGGCACGGCGATCAAGGCCGGGCTCGACAATATTGATGCCAGCCTGTCGGACCTTCTGGCTCGCGAAGGCCGCCTGATTGCCGAGCGCGACGGACAATCCACCCTGCAGATGCGGATGATGCCCGATGAGGTTGCCCTTTTGCCTGGACTGTCGGACGCAAAGGTAAGCCATGATCGTTTGCTTGCCGCTCGGGCGGACTCTCGCACGACGCGAGTGCGGATCCTGCGCCAGAAAATCACGCAGCTTCGAGAAATGCGCGTCGGTCTGGATGCGCAGGTTTCAGCCAAGGCGCAGCAGCTCACCTATCTCGCCGATGAAATTGGCGGGCTGGAGATCTTGCTTGAGCAGGGGCTTGCGCCAAAGACTCAGCTGTTTGCGCTTTATCGTGAACGGACCTCGATCGCTGGCGAAATCGACAATCTGCGCGCTGAGATGTCCGCGACGGATGTCCAAATCGGTGAAGCCGAGCTGGAAATTATCTCTCTGACAGACGGATTCCGCGAAGAGGTGATCGACGAGTTGACCGATGTGCAGACGGAGCTATCACGCCTGCTGAGCGAGCGCACGGCCGCTTTCGATCGTCTGTCACGGCTCGAAATCCGCGCGCCGCGATCCGGTATCGCTTTGGGCATGCGCGCCCATACGGAAGGCGGCGTAATTTCAGCCGCAGAGCCGATCTTGCACATTGTGCCGGAGGGCGACCCTCTGGTCTCGCTGGTGCGCGTTCTGCCCCAGGACATCGACAAGATCACGGTCGGCCAGACAGCGCGACTTCGCTTTTCCGCGTTCAGCCAGAATGAAACGCCAGAGATCGACGCGATTGTAAAAACCGTGTCCGCAGACGCTGTGATCGATGAGATGACCGGCATGAACTATTATGAAGTGATCATTGAGTTACCAACCCAGACACCGCTCGGCGCCGATTTCCAGATCGTGCCCGGCATGCCTGTGGATGCAATGCTGACCACGGAAAGTCGCAATGTGTTGTCTTATCTGGTCAAGCCGCTGACGGACTCCATGTCCCGCACCTGGCGGGAGTAGGGCGCAAAACGCCGCGCCATATTGACGCTAACGTCAACGTAAACCTTGATCCAACGCTCGACTGCCTTTACGGCAAGCAAAACTTGTCCGTGGTGTTGGTCCAGTCTTGGGCTATATTGCGGACTGGAGTGAAACACCAATAGGAGCCAGCCCATGAAGGTGCTCGTCCCCGTCAAACGGGTCATCGATTACAATGTAAAAGTTCGTGTCAAACCCGATCAGACCGGGGTCGATCTCGCCAATGTCAAAATGTCGATGAACCCCTTCGATGAAATTTCCGTCGAAGAAGCAGTTCGCCTGAAAGAGGCCGGGACCGCCACTGAAATCATCGCTGTTTCCGTTGGACCTCAACAGGCCCAGGAGACGATCCGTACGGCCTTGGCGATGGGCGCCGATCGCGGCATCCTGATCAAGACCGATGAAACGGTTGAGCCTCTGGCGGTGGCGAAGATTCTCGCCAAAGTTGTCGAGGAAGAAAGCCCGGACATGGTGATCCTCGGCAAACAGGCCATCGACGATGACTGCAACCAGACAGGTCAAATGTTGGGCGCGCTACTCGGCTGGCCTCAGGGCACGTTTGCCTCAGAGGTCAAGAAGGAGGGCGACGCGATCCATGTGACGCGCGAGGTTGATGGCGGTCTGCAGACCGTGGCGCTGGAAGGCCCGGCCATAGTGACCACAGACCTGCGCTTGAATGAGCCGCGATATGCGTCATTGCCGAACATCATGAAGGCGAAGAAGAAGCCGATCGATATGAAAGAGCCGGCAGATTATGGCGTCGATATCGCGCCGCGCCTGACAGTTGTGAAAGTTACCGAGCCGCCGGTGCGCGAAGCTGGCGAAATGGTTGAAGACGTGTCGGCGCTGGTCGGCAAACTCAAAAACAAAGGAGCGTTGTAATGGCTGTTTTGGTTCTGGCTGAACACGACAATGCGTCCCTTTCGGATGCCACACACAAGGTCGTGACCGCCGCGAAAGCGTTTGGCGGCGAGATTGACGTGCTGGTTGCCGGTGAAGGCGCTGGCGCGGTGGCTGAGGCGGCCACAAAGATTGATGGCGTGCGTAAAGTGCTGCACGCTGATGGCAGCGCTTACCAAAAGCAGCTCGCCGAAGCGATGGAAGCGCTCGTCGTTCCCCTGATGGATGGCTATGACGCGTTCTTCGCGCCCGCCACCACCACAGGCAAGAATGTGACACCACGGATCGCGGCGAAGCTGGATGTGATGCAACTGTCCGACATCACCGGCATTGAGGGCACAGACACCTTTGAGCGTCCGATCTATGCGGGCAACGCCATCATGCTGGTCACCTCGTCTGATCCCAAGAAAATCGTCACCGTGCGTGGAACGGCGTTCGAGGCGGCCGGTGAAGGCGGCAGCGCGAGCGTGGAAACCCTGACGGCGCCGGACGGCCCGTTCAAGGCGTCTTTCGTGTCTGAAGAGATTGTGGAAAGCGACCGCCCTGAACTGACAGCGGCCAAGCGTATCGTGTCTGGCGGACGTGCCCTGGGCTCGGAAGAAGACTTCGAGAAGTTCATCACGCCATTGGCGGACAAGCTCGGCGCAGCCATCGGTGCCTCGCGCGCCGCGGTCGATGCCGGCTACGCCCCCAACGATTATCAAGTCGGCCAAACCGGCAAGATCGTGGCGCCAGAGCTTTACATCGCAGTCGGTATCTCCGGCGCGATCCAGCACCTGGCCGGCATGAAAGACTCCAAGATCATCGTGGCGATCAACAAGGATGAAGAAGCCCCGATTTTCCAGGTCGCTGATTATGGGCTGGTGGCCGATCTCTTCACAGCCGTGCCGGAGCTGACGGAAGCGGTCTGATTTTACGTCCAGCTAAAGAGAAAAGCCCTTCCTGAACCGGGAGGGCTTTTTTTGTTTTGAGGTTCGCCTCATCCCACGCCGCTGACGACACCGAACTCGGCATTTGCTTCATCAAACCAGGCTCGCCAGAAGGCGCGCACGTCGGCCATGGGGAGGTCGTAGATCGGACGCGGCACGATCCGGGCCACCACCTCAGCGCCCGCGAAGTTCGGCACCTGCTTATTTAGACTGGCGTCGGTGAACGCTCCAAAGTCTGCGCCGGTGCGATAGAACGAGAAGTCGTCGGAATGCTGCATCAGGTCTGACACGATCACCAGTCTGCGGTCTTTCGTACCCGATTGGAAATCAGGCCGGTCGGCGATGGCATAAAGCGACTCAAACAAGGGCGAAGAGGGCGCTTGAGTGTTGCTGAGTGCCTGATCGACATCGGACATCGCTGGCTCGATAAAGTTGACCCGCCACGTGTCGGCCACCATCCGTGGATTGGACAGGATCGGATTGGCCCGGTCAGGGCTGCCGGTTGAACACGCCGAATGGACAATGCGGGGCGCGTGAGCATCGCTGGAGTTCGGCGTGATCACGGTCAGCCTGCCATTGCGGGGCAGGGTGCGGGCCTCCCCCTCGATCAGCGATGCGACCCAAGCCATATCGTTTTCTGAGAACGGATCGGACTGGTCGATCAGGACCACGGTGTGCGCGGGATCCTTGCGGTCCAGCCGGCAAGCGGTGTCGCCTATGGTTGCGGGCGGTGATGACAGGGCGGCGGCGGCAAACAGGCCAAACACACCGGTGACCATGATAGCGATCAGGCCGCGCCAGAACCAGGGGCCTTTTTCACGGGCTCGGGGCATTGTTCAGCTCCTCAGCTGTTTCAGGCGCGTCGGGCCTGGTCTGCGTGTTCGGCTTGACGAGACATGCGGGCATCGCGGGCGACGTTGAGTTCGCCCTGAACCCGCTTCCCAATCGTGGACAGGCCTTGCTGGACCTCTTGAATGTGCTTTTCCAGCCATTCGCGGGTCATGTTCAACGCCGTGATGTTGTGTTCGATCACGTTGATCGCCGCCTTCGCTTGCTCGCGTTCGGCGGTATAGTCGAAGCCTGGAATATCCGGGATGACGATCTCGTCGAAATAGGCGGGGCACTCGGCCTGTTCGCCCAGTTCCTCACGCAGCATGTTGCGCTGGCGACGGTGTGCCTGGCGGTAAGCGATCTTGTGAGTGCGCTCCTGTTCCCCGGCCCGTTGGGAGATCGACATGGCATGATCGCGCCGCGACTCGAGGATGTTAACGGCTTTCTCGATTTCTCGCTTGGCGGCAACATGGCGGCTTTGCTGGGTCTCGAACCATGTCCGGCAGCGTGTGTAATAGTCCGACAAGTCGTCTCGAACACCGCTGCGCACCTGTTGGCGTGCCTCATAGGCCAGGCGTTCTTTGCGCCAGACCCGGCCATAGCCCGGATAGCGGTCTGAAATCCGGTCATAGCCTTCATAAACGGCGATTGCGAAAACGGTCAGGCCAATGGCGAGCAGACCGAACGCCACCAGACTGTGCAGGCCAAAAATGTTCGGGAACATGTCCATGATCACCGACCCTGGTGGGATGTTGAACATGGAGAATCCAGCAAGTGAACCCGCACTGATTGCGGTTTGCAGCTCCACCTCCACGGCGTCGCGGAAGTGGGCGATGAAGAAATTGATGAACAGGCCAAACAGAATGCCGACCGCAGCAACGACGCCGCCGGTGATCCGGAAGCCGATCTGCGGGTGGTTCAGAAAGCGCAGTCCAAAAAAGCCGGTCGTGACACCGATCAGCACATTCACGGCGCTGACGCCAAAGGCGACCATCATGCCGCCGATCAGGCCTGAAGATTGCGCGTCCTTGAACAAGAGGGCGTTGAAACAGCCCTCCAGGATAAGAACAAACATCAGGATGGCGAGTGTCTGTTCGACATTCTTTTTGATGTCTGGCGTGCGCTTGCCGATCTGTTGGCCATGCTGTTGGCGGAAGGCATCCAGTTCGACCACGGTTTCTTCGTGGCGCGCTTTGGCCTCTTCGCTATCGTCGATCTCATAATGGCGGAATTCGATTTCCTCGGCCTTGATGGCTTCCTGCAAGGAGGCAACCTGGATCTCTCCGGGGGTCAGGTCATGGGTGTAATTGCGGATCTTGGTGGCCGACGATTTGAACCAGGTGGACAGGCCCCGGCGCACATCTTCGGCCCGCTCGGCGATCATCTGTTCACGCTCGCTCCACTGGTCGCGGCTGATCGCCTCAGAAACAGGCAGGCCATCGGTGGCGTCCTGTTTTGCATCCTTGCGCGTAACTGTGCGCGAAAAACCGAGCTCGCCCTCGGCCAGTTTCCCCTTCAGGCCAAATTGTGCGGGCTCAACCCCGAGCGACAGCGGTTTAATGCGGTCAGTAAGGCCAATGTCGCTGGCCCAGCGTGTTGTTCTGTTCATCATTTCCCCGGCCCTTAAAATTAAAGATGGTTTCGTTAACTATACCGGGAGGATTAGCCACGGATGTTGCTGAATCCTTTCACAATCCTCACTCTTGCGCAGAATTCATCTTGGTAAACGCCGTCAGGACAAGTGAAAACTTGGCAATCAGCAGTCATTTGCCGCCCCTTTGAAAGGGCGTCATAATTAACATTCAAAGGGAGAATGCCTTATGGTGGACGTGACACAGATCCTGAAAGACCTGCAGCTTCGAGCGGAAACTGCCGCTGAAGAATTTGATGTGGACACCCATGTCGAAAGCGCCAAGGACGTAGCGCTAAAGGTCAAGGAACGGCTCGAAACAGATGAGACGGCGCGCAATCTGACCATTGGTGGCGGTGTGCTTCTGGCCGGCATGCTCGCCTCACGCGGCGGACGCAGGATGCTCGGTACGGTGGCGAAAACCGGGCTTGTGGCGGCAATGGGGGCGGCGGCTTACCGCGCCTGGCAAAACCGCAGCGAAGGATCGAGCGCCGACGCGCCCGAGGACGCCCCGCCGGGCGTCGCCGCTCTTGGGTATGTTGCTGATGACGCTGCCGATTCGGCATTCTCCGAAGCGCTTGTCCTTGCCATGGCGAGTGCAGCCTATGCCGATGGTGTGATCGATCCCAATGAACGTGCAAACATAGACGGCATGTCATTGGGCGCCGATGAAGCCATCGCACGCCTGGTTGATGGCAGTCACAGCCTCGACGATTGTCTAGATCTCATTGTGGCCGCCGCGAAGACCCCGAACCTTGCCTCACAACTCTATGCCGCTGCGGTGGTCGCGTCCGGTGCGCCGAGTGTAGAGGAGTCTGAATTTTTGGGCCAACTGGCACGCCGCCTGGGCATCGCTGCCGACCAGGCTGCATCTTTGAGTAGGTCGATGCAGAGTTAAATGGAAAGCCGACCATGCGGGGATGCGGCGTCCACATGATCGGCTTAGGGGATAATGCCGCGTGCGTCCCTTCACCCGACAGTTATAAAGTATCAGCGAAGTGGTCCTGCCGATTGGGGGAGGATACGTATTTTTCGCAATTCACATTACGTAATTTTCAGGGTAATCGTTTTTGAAGTCAGCCATTCATAGTCTGCCGACTGTAGTGGAAAGTTCGATCCTTGGAGAAAGCTAGGTGATTGTCGAACGTGAACAAGATCTCGCTGTTCTGGCGAAAGCTGTGTCCAGTGCCCGGCAGGGGCGGGGCCAGATCGCGCTGATCGCGGGTGAGGCGGGGCTTGGCAAAACCAGTCTTGTGTCGCAGCTACGCCGGCAGTCTGGTGGGTCTATATCCTGGCTCTGGGGTGGTTGCGACGCGCTGTTCACGCCGCGCCCCCTCGGCCCTGTTCTGGATATCGCTGCCGATCTCGGAGTTGATCTTGATCCAACCCTTGAAGGCGGCGCGCGGGCCGCTGTTTTTGCAAATATCGTACAGAAACTGGAAACCTTATCAGCAACTACGGTTATAGTGGTTGAGGATGTCCATTGGGCGGACCACGCAACCATGGACTTCCTGAAGTTCATGGGACGACGCATCACCTTTCTGAAGGTCTTGCTGATGGTCACGTATCGCAATGATGAAGTCGCAGACAATGCTCGCCTTACCCAGGTTTTGGGCGAGTTTCCGAGTGGTGTAACCCGGCGGATTACCCTGCGCCCCCTTTCACGTGACGCGGTGACTAGGCTTGCCGACGCTGCGGGGCAATCGGGTGAGGGACTGTTCGAAATCACCGATGGCAATCCTTTTTTTGTGGCCGAGTCGCTGGTTGCACGCAGCCTGGGCAAGCAACATGTCCCCAACTCGATCCAGGATGCGGTTGGCGCGCGGCTGTCACGTCTGAGCGACGAGGTGCGTGGCTTCATGCAGTTAATGAGCGCAATCCCCTGGCCCGTGCCGCCAGAGTTCGCCGAAACGCTTGTTGAGGGCGGCGGCTCTGCTGTATTCGAAGCGGTGGAACGAGGTATTCTCGTGCCTGACGAGGCCGGTGATTTGCGGTTTCGCCATGAATTGGCCCGGCTGGCTGTTCTGGAGCGGCTTTCCGCACCCAGGCGCAGGAGCGCCCATGAGACGATTTTGGCGAAACTGATAGATCATTATGCGTCGCCGCCGCTGGATCAGCTCGTCCACCATGCGGCTGGGGCCCTTCGAACAGAAACCGTGCTGCAATACGCTCCGTTGGCCGCCGAACAGGCGGCGCGCGTTGGCGCTCACAAGGAAGCTGCGGAGCACTTGGGAACGGCCTTGCGGTTTGTTGACAGCGCCTCGCCGGAGGAAGCGGCCCATCTCTACGAGCGGTGGGCCTATGAGGCGGCCGTAACAGATCGCATCGATAATGAAGTGATCGACGCCCGGCGCCACGCCATCACGCTTTGGCGTGCCTTGGGGCGCAAGGAAAAAGTGGGAGAAAACCTGCGCTGGCTTTCAAGGCTGCATTGGTATCGCGGAGAGGCAGCCGAATCGGCCCGTATCGCCGACCAAGCTGTGGAAACGCTGGCCAGCGCGCCGCCCTCGTCAGAGCGGGCCATGGCGTATTCGCTTCGCTCTCAGTTGCATATGCTCAATGATGAGATGGATCAGGCGGTGGCGTGGGGACATCAGGCCCTGGAGATGGAAAGCCAGTTCCCCGATCCCGAGGTTCGCGTGCACGCGCTCAACAATATGGGCACAGCGATGGTTTTCCGCGGAAATGAAGCGGGCCTCGACCTTTTACTCGACAGTCTCAACATTGCCCTGCGCCATGACCTCCACGAGCATGTGGCGCGCGTTTACACCAATCTGGCGGAGTACGCGGTTGAGTTTCGACGCTTTGATCTGGCTGAAGACGTGCTGACGGAAGGTCTGGCATTTGACACGGAACACGACCTCGATACGTGGACGCACTATCTGTCTGGCCGATTGGCCCAGCTGCGGCTGGAACAGGGCCGGCTGAACGACGCGGTGCAGATCAGCCAGGGGATCCTGTCGCTGGATCATTTGACGCTGCTGATGCGATTGCCTTCCCTTCAGATGTTGGCGCGCAGCAGTATGCGCCTTGGAAAGTCGCATGCCGGCTCGCTCATGGATGAAGCCCTTCAAGACGCACTCGCCACGGAAGAACTACAGCACATCGTACCAGCAAGGCTGACACTCGTCGAAGGCCACTGGCTGAACGGCAATCTTGTGGCTGCCCGCGACCAGCTAGATGCGCTGATGGGGCTTGGTGAGAAAGACCGTCATCCCTGGAATCTGGGAGAACGCGATGTGTGGGCCCGCCGTCTGGGCGGTCCTGATTCCCAGCCGTGTTCTGTGGACTATCCCAAACCAATAAAGTTGGAACTGGGCGGTGATCACGCCGCGGCGGGGCAGGCATGGGATGAACTCGGCATGCCCTATGCTGCCAGTCTCGCCCGGCTGGCAAGTGCCGATCATGCGCTTATGAGCACGGCATTTTCCGATCTTCACGACATGCAGGCTGAAGGCGCACTACGATGTGCCAGCCGTCTCGTTGACCAGGCGGGCCTGAAAGTGACACGTCCCAGCCGCAAGCGCGGGCCGTACAAGGCTGCGCGCACCCATCCGCTGGGCCTGACCCAGCGCGAGCAGGATGTGCTGGCGCTCCTGGCCGATGGGTTCAGCAACAAGGAAATATCCGATCGAATGTCGCGGTCGACCCGAACCGTGGAACACCATGTCTCTTCGGTTCTGGGCAAGCTTGGCGTGTCCAACCGCATGGCCGCCATGTTGCGGGTGCGCAGCGAACCCTGGCTGATCTCAGCCCATGGTCCGGCCGAGCCCGCGCGGACCCGATCGCGGTGATTGATTTGAAGGAGGGAATGGTGCCGCGAGGGAGAATTGAACTCCCGACCTCACCCTTACCAAGGGTGCGCTCTACCACTGAGCTACCGCGGCATTGCGGTTATGGATGGCCGCGCATAACGTATGCTGCAACAGATGAAAAGACCATTATCGGAGC
>JBCCAA010000089.1:0-7660 GCA_039815055.1 Pseudomonadota bacterium
ATCAACTATCCCTGACCTGCAGTGCACCGCGTTGTCTTCGGTCTTACCTACGTACCTGGTGTGTGTGCGCGCGTTTTTTTTTGTCTCAGGAAACCCGGTTCGACTGGGCCAACGCACCCGGCAGCGAGAGCTGTGCGGTGTTCAAGTGCTGGCTGTTTCATCCGCCATTATTGGGTGTGCTCGGCGCTGTTCGCGGCTGGCGCCGCGGCGCCTGCGCCTTCGCTTTGCTCGTGGGGGGCTGTTTCACCAAGGCCGGTCTACAGCCCTGAGCGCGATCCATCGCGGAGCCGAAAGGCGAAGCGGGGATCAAACACAGTACCCCAATAAAAAACTGACAGATGCGTAACGCAGCAAGGGTGTGGGCAGGTGGGAGAATCTGCTAGTTCAAGATCAAAGCACTCGCAGAAGGCCTTTGCCATGATCGATCCCGCAGAGTTTTCCGCCTATGTGGCCTCCCGGATTTGCCACGACCTGGTATCACCCGTCTCATCTATCACCCATTCGCTGGAGCTGATCGACGATCCCAGTGATCCGGAAATGCAGAAAACAGCGCGCGAGCTGTTGGAACAAGGCGCAGAGAGCGCGTCCATCCGGCTGCAATTCCTGCGCTATGCGTTCGGCTCGCTCGGCATGTCCGATGGGGCGGCTGACATTCATGAAGCCAAAACGGTGACCGAGAAGTTCGTCTCCACGCACAAACCGTCCATCACCTGGGACATTGAGACCGGGCATCTCAGCTTTTCCCATGCCCGCCTGATGATGAACCTGGTCATGCTTGGCGTACAAAGCCTGCCGCGGGGCGGTGTGATCGCTGTGCGGATCCGCAATGAGCAGGGCGGGATGACCATCACCGTCACCAGCGAAGGCACACGCGCCAAGCTGCAGGAAGAAACCGCCCATGCTCTGGCCGGCCAGGAGCCGGAAATGGGCTGGTCTTCGCGCAATGTCCAACCTCTGTTTACCCGCGTTATCAGTGAAGGCCTCGGCGCAGAGCTGTCGGCCCACCAGAATGAGGAACAGGTGATCCTCATGGCCCAGGGCATCCGCGCGGAAGGATAGGCACAAACAGCCTTTGTTAGGGCGCCCTTAACCGCTGCAACCTAGCTCTCCTATCTGAAGTTGAAAACAGCTTGAGGCAGGAGCGCCCCCGATGAGGCATTGCTTAATCGTTGATGACAGTCGCGTTGTTCGTAAAGTCGCTGGACGGATCGTGGCGAACATGCAGTTCGACGTGACAGAAGCTGTCGATGGCGCAGATGCCCTGACCAAGTGCCGTGAGACGATGCCGGATGTGATCCTGCTGGACTGGAACATGCCGGTGATGAACGGGCTGGATTTCCTCCGCGCCCTTCGCCGCGAAACCGAGGGCCGCAAGCCGAAAGTGGTATTCTGCTCCACTGAGACGGACAAGGAACACATCGGCGAGGCCCTGCGGTCCGGTGCCGATGAGTTTGTTATGAAGCCTTTCGATACCGACATTCTGCAATCCAAATTCGCCGAAGTCGGCCTCGTTTGAGGGTTTGTTAAGACACCGGTCACACTCTGGCGTTGGAAGCGCGCCAGGGCCGGGGGCTGGAGACATCTATGCAGGATACAACCTTCAACGCGCTTGCTGACCTGGCTTTGGAGAGCACAGGACAGTTTATAGCATCGTCGAAAAGCTATCTCGTCGAAGCGCGCCTGTCATCCATTCTGCGCCGCGAGGGGTTTGCCTCTTGCGATGACCTGGCCGCCTGCCTGAAAGCGCGCCCCAATCCTGTACTATCGGCGGAAGTTGCAGCCGCACTTCAAACGCGCCGCACCCGGTTTTTCCGTGATAATGACATGCTGGAGCGGATCGTCGGCGACGTGTTGCCGCGCAAGCTGAAACTGTCCAAGGCCGGTCGGATCAAGATCTGGTGCGCCGGTGTGTCTACTGGCGAAGAAGCCTTCTCTCTCGCCATATTACTGCACGAGCAGGAGCGTGCCCTGCGCGGTGCCCGCATTGAGATTCTCGCCACCGATATCTGCCGCAGCGCCCTGGACTCAGCGCGCGCGGGCACGTTCGGCCACTACTCCATCCAGAACGGCTTGTCGGTGCACAGGCTGCTGGCCTATTTCGACGAGCTGGAAACCGGCCAATGGCAGGCTAATGAAGAGCTTCGTCGCGCCATCACCTTCCGTCATCACAACCTTATCGATGCAGAGGCCAATCTTGGCCAGTTCGACATCATCGTGTGCCGTCATGTCCTGTCTGGCATGGCAAAATCAATCCGATCCAGCGTCGCCGAACGGCTGTCGGACTCCCTGCTGCCGGAAGGCCTGCTGGTGCTTGGCCATGGCGAGACACTGACGGGCATCTCAAATGCGTTTGAACCCTCGCGACGTCATCGCGGCGGGTGGGACGCCATTCCGGCCGCGCGCAGGGTCGCTGCCTGACTTTTTTCTGTCCACCTGTCGAAATATCATGGTCTCATCCGTCTTGGGGGTGAAGACGGCCTTCGGGCTGCGCTTCAGTTGAAACCAAAAGGCGCGAAGGAGCCCGCCCGATGAAGTACATGATCGCGATACACGAACACGAGACAGACTTTGCCAAGCGTGAAGATACGGCCCAAGCGGAGGCTTATTGGCAGAGTTGGCAGGTGTTTTCCGATATAATTCGCAAAACCGATGCTGAGTATTCCGGCGCCGCGTTACAGCCGCCCTCGACCGCGACTTCGGTGTCGTCGAGCGGTATCCAGGACGGCCCCTTTGCAGACACCAAGGAGCAGCTTGGGGGCTTTTTCATCATCGATGTCGACAATCTCGACACCGCCTTGGACGTGGCCGGCAAATGCCCGGCGGTTGAAAACGGCGCGGTTGAAGTGCGCCCTATCCTGCCAATGGGGGCCTGAAGGACATGAAATACGCACTTTTTCTCTACGATTCCGAGGATTTCGAATCCCTGCCCGAAACCGAGCAAATGGAGATTGTCGGGCAATACCAGGCCTATTCGCTGATGCTGGAAAAAGCAGGTGCCTTCGTCTCTGGAGAACCCTTGGAGCATTCCAGCGCCAGCCGCACCTTGAAAGCCAGCGGCGCAGTTGAAGACGGCCCCTATGCCGACACTCGCGAACAACTCGGCGGGCTTTACATCATCGAAGCTGCGAGCCTGGACGACGCCGTGGAATGGGCGCGCAAGTGCCCGACCCACCTCCATGGCGGCCAGGTCGAGGTGCGTCCGATCCCGAACTATACGGGTGACTGACACTTCAAACACCAGCGTGCGGGCGGCTGAAACGGCCGCTCGCACAGCCTATGGGCGGCTTATTGGCATTCTGGCGGCGCGCAGCGGCGATATCGCATCTGCGGAAGACGCGCTGTCAGACGCATTCGCCGCCGCCCTCGCCACCTGGCCGGACCGCGGTGTCCCACAGGCTCCCGAAGCCTGGCTTCTGTCAGCAGCAAAGCGAAACCTGATTGACCGGGCAAGACGCAAGGCCACGGCAACCAAATCTGAGCCAGATCTCATCTCTAGCATTGAGGACCTTGCCATGGATGGCGCAGACCCGGACATGCCCGACCCACGGCTGGGCCTATTGTTCCTATGCGCCCACCCGGCCATTGATTTCAGGGTTCGCACCCCATTGATGCTGCAGACCGTACTTGGCGTCTCGGCGGAGCGGATTGCCAGCGTTTACATGATCAATCCCAAGGCAATGTCGGGCCGTTTGGTGCGGGCAAAATCAAAGATCAAGGCAGCGGGCATACCATTCGGAATTCCGGGACCAGAGGCCTGGACCGACCGTCTGGATGCGGTTTTGGCGGCTGTTTATGGCGCCTATACAGCCTCTTGGGGTGATATGGCTGACACATCTGGAAAGCTGGAAACCTTGCACAGCGAGGCAGAATGGATCGCCCGGCTTCTGGTTCAGCAGCTTCCAGATAGCGGCGAGTGTAAGGGGCTTTTAGCGCTCATCCTGTTCTGCGAAGCGCGGCGCTCAGCACGAACCCATCATGACGCCTACATTCCGCTTCGAGACCAGGACACATCCCTTTGGGACAGCGAACTGGTAGGTGAAGCGCAACGCCTGTTGAGAGGCGCAGCGTCGAACCTGGATGGCGGGCGCTATCAGCTGGAAGCCGCCATTCAGTCGGTCCACGCCCTGAGGGCCGTGACGGGAGAAACCGATTGGGCAAGCCTGCTGAAACTGTACGATGTTTTGCTGGCAACGACGCCCAGCCTGGGCGCAGCGATTGCGCGCGCTGCCGTCCTGGCAGAGGTGGATGGGCCCCATATAGCCCTTGCCGCGCTCGATGAACTGCCTGCTGACCGGCTGGCGTCCCACGGGCCATATCACGCAACGCTTGCCCATTGCCTGGCCAATGGCGGACATACCGAGGCAGCGCTGACGGCCTATAAACGCGCGGCTGAATTAACGCCCGACGCAGCGGTGCGTGACTGGTTGGATGCGAAAGCGCGCCAGTTGCGGTCTTAAAACCCATGCGGTTTCGCGCTATATGCCGCTATCAAACCAAGCTGCTCCGGGCCTTGACCCCGGTTGGAGACGGAACATGACCGCGCCTTTGCACACCGCCCCGGCCTGGGACGGCACCGTTAACTCATTGGGCTTTGCCAAGCCGCCAGCGCAAACCCGTGTTGTGGCTGCGATGTCTGGTGGTGTCGACAGCTCGGTGGTGGCGGCTCTGCTCGCCGACCAGGGCTATGAAGTTGTTGGCATCACACTGCAGCTTTATGACCATGGCGAAGCGATCCGCCGGAAGGGCGCCTGTTGCGCCGGTCAGGACATCCATGACGCCCGCAATGTCGCCGATCAGATTGGCATTCCGCATTATGTGCTGGACTACGAGTCCCGGTTCAAAGACCAGGTCATGGACGATTTTGCCGACACATATCTGGCGGGATCGACGCCCATCCCGTGCATCCGCTGCAATCAGACAGTGAAGTTCGCAGATCTGTTGTCCACCGCCCGCGATCTTGGAGCCGATTGCCTTGCAACCGGACACTACATCCGGCGTGAAGTGGGACCGGATGGTGCGCAACTTCACCGCGCCCATGATGACAGTCGGGATCAGTCTTACTTCCTGTTCGCCACCACGCGCGAACAAATGGACTATCTGCGCTTTCCGCTCGGCGGTCTGCCGAAAACCCGGGTCCGCGAACTGGCGGATCACTATAATTTGCCGGTCGCGTCGAAGCCAGACAGCCAGGACATTTGTTTCGTGCCAGATGGCGATTATGCCAGCGTGGTGAAACGTTTGCGGCCCGGCGCGGGTCGTGGCGGCGACATTGTGCATATCGATGGCCCTGTCCTCGGCCAGCATGACGGCGTGATCCACTACACCGTTGGCCAACGCCGTGGCCTTGGCGTTGCGACAGGCGATCCGCTCTATGTGGTAAAAATCGATGCGCCAGCGCGCAGGGTTCTGGTCGGACCGAAAGAGGCACTCGCCACGGCTGGGCTGGCGTTGGACGAGCTTAACTGGCTCGGCACCGGCGAGCTGATGGATGCGGCCGAACGCGGAACACCAGTCCTGGCGCGCGTGCGGTCCACACGGCCGCCTGTACCTGCAAGGCTCTCCCTCAAGGAGGGCGCGCCTGTGGTCATGTTCGATGACCCGGAACACGGCGTGGCGCGCGGACAGGCCTGCGTCCTTTACGATCCTGAATCGCAGACCCGCGTGTTCGGTGGCGGCTTCATTTCCGCCACCTTCAGCGCGTGGGAGGGGGTAGCCGACTAGTTTGCGGGGTGGTTCTCATTCAAGAAGGCGAGACTGCGCTGAAGAATTTCAGCTCTCGCCTCCGATGTCCGGAAAAAGTGGTCGGTGTTTTCAAGTTTGACGAGATCCAGACCGTCGCGTGATCCCCACTCGCGTTGCAGGCCGCGCGACTGGGAATACTCGACCACACGGTCGTCTTCGCCGTGAAGCAGAAGGACATCGGCACGAAAATCTCGCGCACGTCGCATCGGCGATATTGCGGTTCGTTCGTCATCATCAGCGAAGATATCGACGCCGGCATAACGGCTCCAGTAGCGGTAGACTTCGGTATCGCGCTCATAGCGCTCCATGTGACTGACGATATCTGTCACCGGCGCAGCGGCCACGACACAGCTGACCCGCTCAGGCGCGCGAAGGGCGGTCATCAACGCCGAGTAGCCGCCATAACTGGCGCCAACAGCGCACACACCACGCGGGTCTGCGATACCTTCTTCGACCGCCCAGTTCACTGCATCGACGACATCATCGACCATCTTGTCACCGAACTCTCCGAATCCGGCATCGCGGAAGTCTGAACCATAGCCGGCAGATCCCCTGAAATTGGGCTGGATGACCGCGAAACCGGAATATGCGTAAGCTTGGCTCCACCAGTCGAACGCCGCTGTGTCGCGCGCTTCAGGTCCGCCATGGGGCATCACGATGGTCGGGAACGGACCATCTGCCATGGTTTTTCCGGGTGGAAGCGTGACATAGCCGGGAATGGCGAGGCCATCGCGAGCGTTGAAGGTGATCGGGAACACATCGGGAAGCACCGTTTCTGCAAGATGCGGCGCCTGGGCTCCCAATGGCGACAATGAAACAGCTGAACGCTCGAACAGAAAATAGTTCACCGGACGTCCAGCGGACTCAACCGCGATCGTAAACATCTCGCGGTCCTGATCGAAAGAGGTAATGCGCACCGAGGTGTCGGGAAACGCATCTTCGATCATGGCCTGAATGCCATCGAGCTGCGGGTCGGTGTAGTAGGACTCGCGAAGGTGGTTGGTGCCGCCAAAACCGACAATTTCTTCCGTGAACCAGTCGCGTTCAACCGCCTGCAAACCCAATTCGACACCCTGATACGTCATAGGCGTCATCGCACCATCCGCCAGTGCGATTTCGTACATGCCGTACAAGTCATTGTAATCGACACGGGCCACGAGGTTTTCACGGTCTGAAGAGAGGCCTACAATTGTCATGGGCAGTTCGAAGACATCTTCCAACTCAATGATCCGCCGACGGTCATTGGCCATCTCAATGTAGTATTCGCGCTGCTCATCATTGTAGATCACATTGACGAAGGGATTGCAGTCGGCGTCCAGGATCTGCCGCCAGATAGACACGCTACGATCGGGGCGCTCATCTGATTTGCCTGTGAGGATATCGACATCGAATGTCAGCTGGCGGAACCCCTGATCGGTCTTGGAAAACCGTGACCCCGTATTTCGTGAGTCAGCCGCACGATAGGAGATTGCCATGACCATGCGGTTTGGATCGCCCGGGCATCTGGAAACAACTTCCGTTGTATTGATCCAGTCGTTCTGCTCGTTCTCCATCAAGGCAGCGAACTCACCGGACCGCACGTCAAATGACAAGGCGCGACGAAACTCATAGTCCCGCCGGCCGCTTGAGGTGCGGACGCTGTCGACCCCTGTGACATTGCCAACGACGTGGTGGGCGCTGCCCCAGTAGAAAATACTAAGCTGCGCTTCATCGCCCGGATAGAAAATGCGAGGCGGGTCATCGCTGTCCAGCTTGTAGATACAAACCGAGTTTCGCCCGCTCGGGCTGCAACCGATCGCCACATAGTCGCCAGCTGGCGACACTTTCGCATCCCAAACCGCGTCTGCCACGCCGAAGAGCGACGGCACATCCGCACGCACCGGCAAACATGCCAGCACGACGGCCAAACACGCTAGAA
>JBCCAA010000099.1:0-6106 GCA_039815055.1 Pseudomonadota bacterium
AGGCGAAGAAGGCCACGGCAGTGGCGGTGCTGGCGGTTTCATCCGCCATTTTTTCGGTGTGCTCGGAGCTGTTCGCGGCTGGCGCCGCGGCGCTTGCGCCTTCGCGTTGCTCGTGGGGGGCTTTTGAATTTGCGCGCAGCGATACGGAAACAGATAAAAAGGCCCCTATTCCGGGTCCTTTTTCAGCACTTCACGCTTTCCGGCATGGTTGGGCCCGGAGATGACGCCGTCTTCTTCCAGCCGCTCGATCAGCGTTGCGGCCTTGTTGTAGCCGATCTTCAGGCGGCGCTGGACATAAGATGTCGACGCCCGGTTATCGCGGATCACCACAGCCTTGGCTTGCTCATAGAGATCATCTTCCCCGCCGCCGCCGCTGGTCCCGAGCATCGCATCCATGACCGGAGAGCTCTCTTCGGCTTCCTCCAGGATTTCCAGCACATAGTCTGGCTCACCCTGGTCGCGCAGCCAGTCTGCGATGGCCTCTACTTCCTCGTCGCTGACGAACGGACCATGACAGCGCTTGGTTTTGCCGCCGGGAGCCTGATACAGCAGGTCGCCCATGCCGAGCAGCTGTTCAGCGCCCTGTTCGCCAAGAATGGTGCGGCTGTCGATTTTGGTGGTGACCATGTAGGAGATGCGTGTTGGGAAGTTGGCCTTGATCGTACCGGTGATCACGTCCACCGACGGGCGCTGGGTCGCGGTGATCAGGTGGATGCCGGCGGCGCGGGCCATCTGTGCCAGGCGCTGGACGCAGCCCTCGATTTCCTTGCCCGCGACCATCATCAAGTCGGCCATCTCATCGATGACGATGACGATGTTGGGAATATGGTCGATGGGCAGGTGTTCAGTCTCGTAGAGCGGCTTGCCATGCTCATCAAAACCGGTCTGAACGCTGCGCGTCAGAGTCTGGCCGGAGGCGCGGTACTTGGCAGCCTTGTCGTTGAACCCGGCCAGGTTCCGAACGCCCGCCTTGGACATCAGCTCATAGCGGCCTTCCATTTCGCGGACCGCCCATTTCAGAGCGTTCACGGCCTTGGTCGGGTCCGTCACCACGGGAGATAACAAGTGAGGAATGCCCTCATAGATGCTCAGTTCCAGCATCTTGGGGTCGATCATGATGAAGCGGCACTGTTCCGGAGGAAGCCTGTACATCAGCGACAGGATCATCGCGTTTACACCGACCGATTTACCCGATCCCGTGGTGCCGGCGATCAGCAAGTGGGGCATTTTCGCCAGCTCCACAACCATCGGCGTACCGCCAATGTCTGCGCCCAGGGCCATTGGCAGTTTCGCCTTGCTCTGCTGATAGGCCGGGCCTTCCAAAAGGGTGCGCAGGTAAACCGTTTCGCGGCCATCATTGGGCAGCTCGATACCAATCGCATTCTTGCCGGGCACCACAGCAACCCGCGCAGAAGCGGCGCTCATGGAACGGGCAATGTCGTCGGCCAGGGAAATCACACGTGCCGATTTCACGCCGGGCGCAGGCTCCATTTCAAACAAGGTGACCACCGGGCCGGGGCGCACCTCCTTGATGCGGCCGCGCACGCCGAATTCCTTCAGCACGTCGCCGAGTTGACCCGCCTTGGCGATCAACGCGTCTTCATCAACATCCCGGCTGTCTTCCGGTGGCAGTGTCAGCAAATCCATGGGAGGGAGTTTACCGCTGGATTTCGCCGGCTTGCTGCGCGGGCGTACTTTCGGGCCGGGCTTCGCCATGGTCGTGCGTGGTTTTAGCTCGGGCGTTGCTTCCGGCTCGGGCATCTCATCCAGATCGGGAACGACGTAGTCATCCTTGTCCATATCCGGCTCGGGCACTATGATCCGGTCAGATGCAGCGCGGCTATCCATATCCATATAGTCGTCGTCTGTGTTCCAGCGTGGCCGACGTTGTTTGATGGCGTCCAGCGCGCTGCCGACCCACCGGAAGGTTCCACGGCCAAAACCGCTGGCCTTTCGCGCGGCGCCGCGACCCGAATGGGCGGCTGCCGATTTCAGGGCGCGGGCATCGGAGCGGGCAAAGCCCATGGCTGACAGCCCGCAATAGAGTGCCACACTGCCAAGAGCGACACCGCACAGGGCTTCGGGTGCCGGCAGCAGCAAAGCTCGAAACGGCATCACAGCGAGCGAAAACATGCTGTCTCCCACGACACCGCCCAAGCCACTGGCCAGGGGCCAGGATGCAGGCACAGGCCAGGCAGCAAAGCACGCGGCCGACAGCGGCACTGCGCACGCTCCCAACAGCCAGCGGCGACGCATGGGACGACCGATCAACACGGCACGCATGGCCCCGCCAATCATCAGCGAAATGCCGCCGACCCAGCTCGACCATCCAAGGCTCTGGCGGGCAAAGTCTGCGAAAACGGCGCCTTGGCTGCCAAACAGATTGGCGATGTCAGCGCCGGTGGCGGCATTCCAACTTGGATCTGAAAGCGAATAGGACGCCACGGAGCCGGAGATAAACACACCCAGGGCAAAGGCGCCGGTTCCCGTGACGATGCGCCAGACCGGATCGCTCGCGGTTCGGATGCGGGGCATGGGTTGAGCTGTATCTGTCATTCTCTGGCTCGCTGGGTTGGAGATCACCACCAATCAAGCCGTAAGAAAACCAGAGCAGGGTAAACAGCGAGGAAATGAATTGAGCCGATTGCCGTTACAGATGGTTCACCCAACAAAAAACCCCCGGCGAAAGGCCGGGGGTTTCAAAATTGTCTGAAGTTGCGCGCTTAGCTGCCCGCAAACTCCGGATAGGCTTCGACGCCGGTTTCGGACTTGTCGAGGCCTGCCATCTCTTCTTCCTCGCTGATGCGAGCGATGCCCACAACTTTGAGGATGGTCCAGACGATGGCTGACAGGATCGAGACCACAACACCTGTCAGGATGACGCCGACAAGTTGGCCAAGGAAGTTCGGATCGCCCGCTTCGTTCGGTGCGACCGCCATCGTGTAGGACACCGGCACGACCATTGTGCCCCAGATGCCGCAGACGAGGTGGGCTGGAATGGCGCCAACCACGTCATCGATCTTGAGCTTGTCGAGCAGTGGCACGGTCAGCACCACGAGCACGCCGCCAATGGCACCGATCAGAACCGAAAGACCCATTGACGGAGCAAGAGGCTCAGCGGTGATCGAGACCAGACCGCCGATAGCGCCGTTGAATGCCATGGTTGGGTCGACCTTGCCTTTGTAGAGGATGGCAGTCAGCACCATCGCCGCCAGCACGCCGCCGACAGCAGCCATGTTGGTGTTGGCGAAGATTTTCGCGACCGAGTTGATGTCGTCAAAGGTGCCAGCTGCGAGCTGCGAAGCGCCGTTAAAGCCGAACCAGCCGAACCACAGAATGAATGTACCCAAGGCCGCCAGTGGAATGTTGGAACCCGGCATTGGGTTCACGCTGCCACCGAAGTATTTTCCGGTCCGTGCGCCGATGATGATCGCCCCGACCAGCGCTGCCCAGCCACCTGTGGAGTGCACAAGCGTTGAACCAGCAAAGTCAGAGAAATCCCATTCGCTGTCGAGGTAGCCGCCGCCCCATTCCCAGGACACAACCGTCGGATAGATGAACGCCGCGAGTATCGCCGTGAAGGCCAGAAAGCCCCAGAGGTTCACACGCTCGGCAACCGTGCCGGAAACAATCGAAGCTGCGGTTGCAACGAACACCATCTGGAAGAACCAGTCAGAATGGGCCGCATAACCAACTTCAATATCTTCGGCGCCAACCCACGGAATACCGCCCGGAATAGCAATGATGCCGCCCAGTGCCGTAGAGGCCGGATACGCGATGTTATAGCCGATCAGCCAGAACATCAGGCCTGCAAGCGAGAACAGTGACACGTTCTTCAGAGACTGCATGGATGCGTTCTTGGAGCGCACCAGGCCCGCCTCAAGGCAGAGGAAGCCCGCTGCCATGAACATCACGATCAGGCCGCCAATGAGGAACAGGTAAGAGTTGTCCACATAGGCACTGGCGCCGCCCTCAAGGGCCTCAATGCGAGCCAGAATTTCAGGATCGACCTCCTGAGCCCAGGCCGCTCCGGCCGCGAAAAGACTTGCCGTGGCAAGCCCGGCCATTCGGCCAAATTTACTTAATGTGTGAGTCATAGAACCTTCTCTCCCATCACGATGCGCAAGCTCACGGGGCACCCCGCGTGCAACCCCTCCCCGCTTGTTGCAATGGGTTAACGCGCTGTGCATCTCGCCTGATCGGTGAGCGTGCAGTTCAGAGTGGCGTGCTCAATTGATGTGCAGCCTGCGGCACGTTCGCCCAATTTAGCGCCAGAGGTGGACGCTTTCGTGCTCGCGCCTCATCTGGTCATCATGAACTCACCAAGCTCTCAGATGATCTTCGACCTGTGCATTGTCGGCGCTGGCCCTGTTGGGTCGACGCTTGCACTGGTTGCTGCCCGCGAAGGGCTGTCTGTTGCGCTGGTCGACGCACGAGATCCGGCGGCACCAAAACCACGAGACGGGCGGAACTTTGCCATCGTGGAGGGCGGCTGGAACCTGCTTTCTGCAGCAGGTATTGCACAAGAACTCGATCAGAGCACGGAATTTCTCAACGGTTTGGAAGCCACAGACGATGCCCGCCATTGGTTCGGCGCACCAACAACCCTGTTCACGGGCGATGATCTAGGCGGAGACGATGGCAAGCCGCTGGGGCGTATGGTGGAGGCTGAAACGCTTCAGGCGGCCCTTGATGCAGCTGTCAGCCAGTCTCTCGGCATTGAACTGATCGCACCGGCGACGTTCACAACCGCGCAATACGTAGATGGTCGTATTGACGCCCTTTTGGCTGGTGGACGCCTTGTGAAGGCGCGTCTGCTTGTAGGCTGTGACGGGTTGAATTCCGCCGTGCGTCATTGGGCTCGCATTGGCGTGGAAGGCCGCAGCTATGGCAAATCTGTCTTCGCCGCCAATGTGGCGTTGTCGCAGCCCCATGGCGGCATTGCCCGTCAGCTCTTCACGCCGGAAGGGCCGTTTGCGACGCTTCCGCTAAGGGGCGACCGGGCCAATCTGGCCTGGTACATGAAGTCTGGTGCCGCAGAAGCGCTTGCTGCGCGGCCTGTTGAAGAGATTGAAGTCGAGCTCAACGCCCGGTTCGCCCGGTTTGCCGGCGACATGCAGATAGACGGCAAGCACATTTCATATCCCCTGAAACTTCAGATTGCTCGATCAATGGCAGCAGACCGTGTGGCGCTGGTGGGAGATGCTGCCCGGCGGATCAATCCTCTGGCGGGTCAGGGGCTCAATCTTGGCCTTAAGGATGTGGCGGCGCTCTGCGAGGTCTGCGCTGATCAGGTGAAGGTGGGGCTCGACCCGGGTTCAAGCTGGGCGCTGGAGCGCTATAGCCGTTGGCGCCATTTCGATGCCAACGCCACGGCGCTGGCCATGGATGCGGTTGATCGGATCTACAGCAATGACAATGCGCTGTTGAAGCCGTTGCGGGGCGCAGCGCTCATCGCGGCAGACAGGATTGGTCCCTTGCGAGAAATGCTCGCGCGCCAGGCCAGTGCCTCACAAGATCATCTGCCCCGGCTCATGAAGGGCATTTAGACCAGCGCGGCGCGGATTTTTGCCGCGAGGGGTTCCAATTCGTCAATCGGTACAGGGCCGGCGCTGGCATGGGCGCCAAGCGCGGCGTCGATCCAGCGCGGAATGATGTGAAAGTGCAGGTGGAAGACGGTTTGACCCGCTGGCGCGCCGTTAAATTGGGTCACCACGATGCCATCGGGTGTCAGTGCTTTCTCTACGGCACCGGCAACAGACTTGACCCGCAGCATATAGGGTCCAAGCGCATCCGCTGGCATCTCAAGGAGGTTGCGCGCCTGAACGCCCTTTGGAATCACCAGTGTATGACCTTTGCTCTGGGGAAAGATGTCCATGAAGGCGAGGGCCACATCGTCTTCGAATACGGAGATGGACGGCATCTCTCCGCAGAGGATCTTGGCGAAGATGTTGTCAGGATCATAGGTGCCGTGAAGGGCCATGGAATTCTCACTTTAACATGGATTTGCGGAGTGATTGCCAAACTGCATTGCCGAAAAGAAAAGGAAAAGTGCTATAGGGTCCGAAAATGGACAGCGCCCAGATCCGCCATCGATCCCGGCGGG
>JBCCAA010000160.1:0-2451 GCA_039815055.1 Pseudomonadota bacterium
GCGGGTTTGCCAGCTGATCACCCGTGTTTTGCCCTCTGCCCAGGCGGTGCCGACCGCGTTGTCGATCCAGACCATCGGTTCGATCACGAAGAACTGCCAGAGCCAAAGCCCGAAGCGGGTATGGATGGGCTCACCCAGGCCGAGGGCTTCGCGCATTTGCGCCTTCACCTCGGGGGGCACTGTAAGGGGGATCTGCGCTGTTGGGTCGCCGGGGGCGAGCTCCAGCAGCATAAAGATCACCAGGGCGATGAAGAGGAGTGTTGGAACGGCCAGACACAGGCGCCGGATCGTGTAGGTCAGCATCAGCCGCAGATCACAGGACAGATAACAGGACAGATAACAGGACAGATCACTGGGCAGATCACTGTGCTGGCCAGCGTCACGGCAGGCGGTGCCACTCTGCTATGTTCCAGAGCTCACTGTCCCACGCGTTCATCACAACGCCGCCCAAGGAATTGGCATGGGCTGAAACGCGCCCGCGTCCGACCAGGGGCAGCAGCGCGTAATCCTGTATCAGCATGTCATTCATGGCTTTGGCCAGTTCGGCGCGTTTTTCCAGGGGGCCGGTGCTTTCCATCTCGAGGGCGAGGGCATCGTAGCTCTCTGAGCAGTAGCGGGACACATTGCTGCCTTGCCACTGGTTTTCGGGCGATGGGATCTTGTCGCAGCGCCAGCCGGACATGTACGCCTCGGGGTCGGTGCCGTCGAAAGAGCCCGCATACATCTGCACGTCGGCAAAGAACTTCTGGTAGGTGTCCGGGCTGCCCGGGTCGGAGCCGAAGAACACGCTGGCGTTGATGTTGCGCAGCTCTGTGTCGACACCGATGTCGGACCACCACTGCTTGATCAGCGCCTGGAAATCCTGACGCACGGCGTTGGTTGATGTCTGGAACGTGAGACTGAGATCCACACCGTCCTTGTCGCGGATCCCGTCGCCGTTGCTGTCAGTCCAACCGGCCGCGTCGAGCAGCGCCTTGGCGCCGCTGACATCCTGGATCAGGCAGCTTTCATTGGTTGTTGACGCGTAAAGGTCTGGCGCGTTGAGGATGTTGCATGTGGTCTGGCCGGTGTCGCCATAGCCGAATTCCACCAGAAGCGTGCGATCAAGGGCCATGGAGAGAGCCTGGCGCACGGCGGGATCGGACAGGATCGGATGAGGATGGGCGGTTGTGGAGCGGCCCTCACCCAGCGCGCTGGACGGGTCTGTGAAATTGAGAACGATCCGTTCGACCAGCGGGCCAAAGGACATCACGACCGTGCCTTTGCCTGCGCCTTCCATGGTGCCCAGCACCTCGGGGGCGAGCTGCAGGTTCCAGGCGTAGTCGAATTCGCCGGTTTCCAGCACGGCGCGGCCAGCTGCGGCGGCATCACCGCCGCCTTTCAGGACAACACGGGAGAACGCAGGCTTGTCTGCCTCGCGGTAGTTGGGGTTGGCCTCCAGAACGGCGACGTCATTTGGGCGAAAATCCGTGACGACGAAGGGCCCTGTGCCAATCGGCGCAAAGTTCTCTGCGGCGCATTCCGGTGCGCGAGGCCCCAGACAATCGGCAAACTGCGCGGCCTGGAGGATGGGGGCGGTTGCTCCGACGAAGGCGTCATAGGGAAAGGGCTTGGCGCCGTCGAACTCGATGACCACTGTGAGATCATCGGGTGTTTGAATGTCGGAGATGCCTTTGTATTTCTCAACCTGGGCGCACCCGACGCCCTCTGCCGTGCAATATTCCCAGGAGAATTTGACATCCGCCGAGGTCAGCGGCGTGCCATCTGACCACAAAAGGCCCGTCTGCAGGACCCAGGTGATCGACGTCATATCCTCGGCGACGCCGCCGTTGTCAACGGTGGGCACAGTGTCCGCCAGCCAAGGCACGATTGATCCGGTTTCGTCGTATCGGGCCAGCGGCTCCAGAACCAAACTGGCCGCTTCCATTTCCTTGATGCCACCGGAAAGATAGGGGTTCATCAAAGAGGGCGCTTGCCAGTAGATGACGTTCAATTGCCCGTCAGAGCCCCGTTCTGCGCCACGTTCAGCCAAGGCTGCTGTGCTTGTACAAATGACACCGACTGCTATCCCAAATATCCGCCGGATCGTCATAGGTCTTCTCCTTATTCCTGCGATAACTTTATCGTCCTCCTCGTCCAATTGAGGTGGCGTGGTCCGTCATAATAGCAAGGGAAAAGCATATGATAATAGCAAGGCGAAAACACATGATTGCAGTCACGTGCCCGTGACTTACAAGCGCGCGCTGCAAACGTCATGTGTGAATCAGCCTAGGATAGTGCCTTGGTGTAAAACTGTGAAAAACGGGACGCTCACTTGCCTGCGGGCGCGATGATCATGATCATCTGACGGCCTTCCATCTTGCCTCAGATGCACGTGCCGCCGAAGCATCAACAAACAATCGACGAGTACTTTCGGATCGTCGACGCTGCCGAGGCGCGGTTCTGCGCTGA
>JBCCAA010000172.1:0-2217 GCA_039815055.1 Pseudomonadota bacterium
CGCGGATGAGCGACTTGCCCCCGTGGGCGTAGGCCACCTCGACCCGGCGCGCGCCAGCATCGAGGGCATTTTCCACCAATTCCTTCACCGCTGAGGCGGGCCGCTCAACAACTTCTCCTGCCGCAATTCTGTTAATCGCGGCTTCGTCCAGTTGCCGGATGACCGGCAAGGAGGGGCTGGCACCTTGGCCTATATTGGGGGTGATTTCGTTCATACCACTAGGCGTAGCATGGTGGAGCACGATTCGAAACTCCGCAATCACGTGGATTCAACGGAGAGCTGGCGGCCTGATCTGGGGGCCAACAGCACACGAAAAAACCCCCGAGCCGAAGCCCGGGGGTCAGTCACTCCAGGAAGGAAACGCGGTTAAGCGTTGGAGAAGTCCGGGTAGGCCTCCATGCCCAGCTCAGAATTGTCGAGCCCTGCAAGCTCTGCTTCTTCGCTGACGCGGATGCCCACGGTGGCCTTCAGGATAAACCACACGACCAAGGACATGACGAAGGTGGCACCGATGATGGCGACCATGCCGAGCACCTGTGTGCCGACCGCTGCGTCACCGTAGAAGACCACGGCGAATGTGCCCCAGATGCCTGCGAAACCGTGCACCGGGATGGCGCCGACGACGTCGTCGATTTTCATCTTGTCGAGCATCGGAACGGTCAGGACCACGATCACACCACCGATAGCGCCGATCCACAGAGCGCCGAAGAGCGTGGGTGCCAGCGGCTCAGCCGTGATGGACACGAGGCCCGCCAGGGCGCCGTTGAGGATCATTGTCAGGTCAGGCTTCTTGTAGAGCAACTGCGTCAGGATCAACGCCGTGACGGCACCAGAAGCTGCGGCCATGTTCGTGTTGGAGAAGATCCGGCTGACGTCGGCGATATCGCCCACAGAGCCCATGGCCAGCTGCGAACCACCGTTGAAGCCAAACCAACCGAGCCACAGGATAAACATACCCAGTGTGGCGAGCGGCAGGTTGGAACCCGGCATCGGGACGACTTTGCCTTCTTTGTATTTGCCAAGGCGTGGACCGAGCACAAGTGCACCCGCCAGAGCCGCTGCCGCACCACAGGCGTGCACAACCGTGGAGCCCGCGAAGTCGGAGAAGCCTGCCTCGGAGAGCCAGCCACCGCCCCACTGCCAGGAGGCTGTGAGCGGGTAGATGAAGCCGGTGAGGATGGCGGAGAAGATCAGGAAGGGCCACAGCTTGATACGTTCAGCCAGAGCACCGGACACGATGGACGCGGTGGCGGCACAGAACATCAGCTGGAAGATGTAGTCAGACCCGGTGGAGGCGTAGGCCGCATCGTCCGCGTCAGCCAATGTGACACCAACAGCTTCAAGCACGCCCACGGATGGGAAGAGCGCGGAGAAGTAGCCTTCGATCGCCCAATCGCCCAGCGGGTACATCAGGTTGTAGCCCACGAGCCAGTACATGATCGCGGCGATGGAGAAGAGGCCCACGTTCTTGGTCATCTGTGTCGTTGCGTTCTTGGAACGCACCAGACCACCTTCGAGCATGGCAAAGCCTGCGGCCATGAAGAAGACCAGGAATCCGCCGATCAGGAACAGCAGTGAGTTCATGATCCAGACAAATTCGTCGGCGGCGACGGTCGCAGCGGCCTCCTCGGCCTCCTGCGCAAACCCTAGCGCCGGCAGCGTCGCTGCGGCGAAGAGTGTTGATAGAAGCAGTTTTTTGTTCATCAGAAGTAACCCTTTATCTTGATCGCCTTACAGCGCGTCTTCGTTTGTTTCGCCGGTGCGCACGCGCGTGGCTTGTTCAAGATCCATGACGAAAATCTTGCCGTCCCCAATCTTGCCAGTGCGCGCCGTGCTGGTGATGGTTTCCACCACTTGATCGGCGACACCGTCAGCGACGGCGATTTCCAGTTTGATTTTCGGGACAAAATTCACGGCGTATTCTGCGCCGCGGTAGATCTCTGTATGGCCGGATTGTGCTCCGAAGCCTTTGATCTCAGTCACCATCATGCCACGCACGCCAATATTGGTCAGCGCTTCACGGACATCTTCAAGCTTGAACGGCTTGATGGTTGCAACGATGAGTTTCACTAGACACCCCTTTTCGGATTGTTCCCCACGGACGGGATTGCACGGGCGAAAAAACCCAAGACACTGGCGGGCGGGAAGGTGCGACAGGGCTAGCACCCGTGCGTTAGCGGCGGTAATGATTAAATTTTGTGCGATATGATTTAAACG
>JBCCAA010000077.1:0-11414 GCA_039815055.1 Pseudomonadota bacterium
TAGGTGGCGTAGTAGATGAACTTGGGCCGGAAGTAGGTGTATTTCTTCTTCTGCGTCAGAAATCCAAGGTTCACCGCCACGCCCGCCTCGCGCAGCGCGTCGTTGATGAAACCGGCGTGGCGGGCTTCATCGCGGGCCATCAGCTGGAAGAGCTGCGTGATGTCCTTGTTGTTGCCGCGCCGCTTCATTTCCTTGTAAAGGACGCAGCCCGAAAATTCCGCCGTGCAGGAAGAGATCAGGAAGTCGATGAATTCTTTCTTCAGGTCAGGGTCCATCCCGTCCCAGTCCACATGGTCCCAGTCTTCGTTCTTGCGGAAGTGGCCTTTGTTGGGGTCCGACACCATTTGTGCGATGAGCCGGTCCCATTCTTCGCGAATGCCGGACACATCGATGGCATCAAGCTCATCAAAGTCGGTGGTGTAGAAGCGCGGCGTCAGAAGCGTGTTGGCCATGGCCGTCTGGGTGGCCATTTCATCATTGTAGATGCGGTCCTGTTCTTCGGCGATGGCCAGGCCTTCTTCGACGGTTGTCGCGTCTGCCGTGTGTTTCGCGGGGGTGTGTTTGGCTTGAATATTCATAGCGTCACCTCCTCAGAGAAGGAAAATTCGCAAAGCTCCATGACCTCGAAATCGCCTGTGAGGCGGGTCCAGAGCTGCTCTAACTTGCTGGCGCGGACGATCACGGCCTCGCGGTCTTCCGAGACGATCTCTCCGAAGGGGGCCATGATTTCAGGGCCTTGCACCTGAACCTCGTCGCCCGGATAGACGACGGCGCCATTGTTGAACCGCACATGCGCGTGCAGGCTTTCGAATTTGTGGGAGATTTCGACGGTGCAGGGCGCCCGTTCAATCTCTTTTGTAAGCCATCCCATTTTGGCCTCCTTTCCTGTTTTCAGTTTCAGCTGGCACAAAGGCTTGCTGGTTGGGTGTCCGCCCGCAGGCTCCCCGCGGCATCAGGCGCGATGCACGGGGGCGTGATATGCGGAAGGACGGGTCTCATCTCATTCGGCCGCCACGGGTGCGGCTGGTGTTGGTTCAGGCGTGATGCGCTTGATCTGAGGACGGCCCAATTCCGCCTCCGCCACCTCGGCCAGAAGTTCGCCCACCTTGCGGGCATCGCGGATGCAGCGCAGCGCGGGTTTCGTGTGTCGGATGTGCCATGGCCGGACATGAGTCCAGCAGACCAGATAAGAGAGCCGCGTGCGTTGATCCAAATCAAGGGCGATGGTGCCGGTGCCTGATTTGCGCAGATCAAGTTCGGCATTTCTGATCTGCGTGAAGGGCAGGTTGAGCGTGATCGTCAGCGCGGCCCCGATCCGCATCACCACCCGCCGGTTGGTGATGGTGTAAACGGTGCTCCGCGCCATGACATAGGCCATCCCCATCAAGATCCCGGCCGCCACCGCGCCACAGGCCAGGAAGGGGATCCCGGCTGTGACCACGGTGCCAAAGGGCGCTTTGTCGAGCAATGTGCCCACCCGCCAGACCGCGAGCAGACCGAAATAGTCGATGACCCAGCGCACGATCAGCGCCTCTTTGGCCAGAACCCACCAATCGGGACGGCCTTGCCACAACACCTCTTCGCCCGTGGGCAGGTTTTCGGGCAGTCCGAGGATCGGCTCGATGGTGATATCTGGGTCTTCGATGGTCATCATTTCAGCTCCCGTTGCTGGCTACTCGGATAGGCGCTTATCCGATCTGCGGTTCAAAGCGTTTGCGCGTCGCATAGAGGTAGCCGCCGCCGTAGTAGCCAACGATCTTGTCCTCTTCGAGCAACGTGATCTGCGTCATGGATTTCGTCTGCGGCACACCGGCAAATTGATGGCTGTAGAGCGATTTGATCATCACACCGAGGCGGCTCATCTTGCAAAGCGTCATGGGTGCAAGGCGCTTGCCGCCTTCATTGAGCTCAATCTCGATGTAGCGGACCACCTGTTCAGGCGCGTCGATCCACATGTCGGTGCAGACACCCACCTGCGTTTTGTCCCCGCCAAAGACGCGCATTCCGCGAGGATCAAACCCGCAGGAGAAGGCGAAATCGGGGTTGGCCGCCATGGGCATGATCTTGGGGTGCCCGTGACCATCCAGTTCCGGCGTGTCCTTGCGCGGCGCCCAGGAGGCCGGGCCCACACCATCGGCCATCGGATCGCCCGTGGGCATGAACGGATAGCCGGTGCCCGATCCCATCCGTTCCAGCGGCAGGTTGGCGCGTTCCGGCGTCTGCTCGGACGGCACTTTCTTGGTGCCTTCGCCATGGGGCAGGATGAAGGTTTTGTCAGAAGGCACGGGGAACGGGCCTTGGTTGGCGGCCTCGTTGCCGTCGTCATCTTCCAGCGGATAGCCTTCGCGCATGTTTTCGCGCTGCAGGTAGTAGACGAGCAGCGCGAAGAAGAGCCAGAAGCTCCAGATCGCGAGGGAGGCCAAATCGAAATTGGCGAAGAATTCATTGCTCATGACAGTTTCCTTTCAAAAGCTCGGCGGATCATGTCGGGAAGTCGGCCAAGCCGATCCGTGCCGCCTCCCGTTTTGGTGATTTGGGCGCGTAATGGGCGGTGCGCACCAATGGTCCGAGGATCATCAGGGTGACGAACAAAAGCCCAATCTCTGTGTGGTAGACGAAGGAATAGCCGGTGGTGACCGGGTCCAGCGTCTGACCGAAAAGTCCTGTGGCGGTGAGCGAGGTGATCGCGTCGCGCAGCCCGCCGCCGAATGCAATGGCGAGGCCCGCGGCGGTGGCGGTTGCGGCCCCCCATGCGCCGAGGGCGAGGCCGTGGCCTGCGGAGCCCTGCATGGGCAGCGTCATGGCGGCGGTCAGCGTGGCCACGGCGAAGAGCCCGCCGCCGAAGCCGATGAGGCCCGCGCCTGCAAAGAAGATCGCGCCGGATCCCGTGGGGGCCGCGAAGATGACGGTTGAGAAGGCGGCAATGCCAATGAGGATGCCGGTGGCCGCGATGCGGAAGGGGTTGCGGCCATTGCTGAGGCCGCGACCGGCGAGGATGAAGCCAATGAGCGCGCCTGCGGCCCAGATCGCCGTCAGCAGCGTGGTCGAGGAAACAGACAGCCCCAGCACTTCACCGCCATAGGGTTCGAGAAGCACGTCCTGCATGTTGAAGGCCATGGTGCCGAGGAAGGCCACGGCCAGCAGCCGACCGGCCTCTCCGCCCGCCATCAGATCATTCCAGGCGTCCCGGAAGCTGGGGCGCGGGGCGGCGCGTTCGGCCTTGGACATGGGGCGGACTTTTTCCTGCTTCCAAAGCGCGATGAGATTGAGGCCGATGCCGAAAAGGGCCGCACCCTGGACCACGCGGATCAGGGTGAATTCGTCGAAATCGCGCAGGAGCCAGCCGATGATGACCGACGATACGCCCATGCCCACAAGGAACATCACGTAGAGGAGGGCGACGACGCGGGGGCGGGTCTCTTCATCTGCGCGGTCGGTGGCGAGCGCGAGGCCCGCCGTTTGGGTCATGTGGATGCCAAGGCCCGTCATCAGGAAGGCAATGGCGGCCAGCACCTCACCGGCCCATGCGGGGCCCACGACTTGCTGGCCGGAGAGGACCAGAAGCGCAAACGGCATGATTGCAAGCCCGCCCATCTGCCAGAGCGATCCGAACCAGAGATAGGGAATGCGTTTCCAGCCGATGGCGGAACGGTATGTGTCCGAGCGGAAGCCCAGCAGCGTGCGGAAGGGCGCGATCAGCACCGGTAGGGCAATCATCGCGGCCACGATGGTGGCCGGAACGCCCAGTTCCACGATCATCACGCGGTTGAGCGTGCCCAAGAGCATCACGGTGGCCATGCCAACGGACACCTGGAACAGCGACAGGCGCAGCAATTGGTTCATCGGCAGGCCGTCTGAGGCCGCATCTGCGAAGGGCAGCATGCTGGCCGAGAAGCGCTTGATATCCTTGACGCGGAGGATCACGGCGTCACCTCCATCGCCTGAGAGATGTAGAAGCCCGACGTGATCCGGTCGAGTGGCCGCAGATGGGCTGCACTGCGCTGCGCGCGCAAGGCATTGGCGATCCCGGCGGCGGTATGTGGCACCATGGTGGGGGACCGGTCAGATCGGGGGAAGAGTTTGCCCACCCGCCACATGGCCATCAGCATTGCCGTCCGCGGGGCTACGGTGAATACAACGCTGCTGCGCGTCCGGCTTGCCAGTGTGTCGAGCGCGGCGGCAAGATCGTCTGCGTTGTAGTAAATCAGGCTGTCCATCGCGATGACATGGTCAAAGCGGCCCAAACGGTCGCTCAGCATATCGCCGGACTGGAACGTGACGCGTTTTGACAGCTTGGCAGGCAGGCGCTTGCGCGCAATGTCGACCAGCGAAGGCGAGATATCCACCGCCACCACATCGGCCCCCCGCGCGGCCAGTTCGGCCGTCATCTGACCGGCCCCGCAGCCTGCATCCAGCACACGAACCCCGCGCAGATCGCCGGGCAGGCGCGACAACAGCTGCGCGCGCATGGCATCGCGGCCTTCGCGCACGGTCTGACGGATTTTTGACACCGGCGCATCACTGGTCAACCGTTCCCACGTGCGGGTCGCGGTCTTGTCGAAATACGTCTCGACAGAGGCCAGTGTGCGGTCATAACTCATTCAGTCAAATCCGAGCAGTTCAAAGATATCGCGATCTTCCAGCGGGCCGGGCGCCAGCGGATCGGTGCCCGCCCACAGCGTTTCGGCCAGCCGCACATATTCCGCACGGCAGCGGACGATGTCTTCTTCATCATCCATCTCGAACAGCGTCTTTTTCTTCAGGCGCGAACGACGAATGGCATCCACATCGGGCATATGCGCGATGCGCTTGAAGCCCACGGTGTCGCAATAGCGATCCACCTCATCGGTTTCGCGGCTGCGGTTGGCCACGCAACCTGCCAGCCGCACCTTGTAGTTCACGGATTTCGCGCTGACGGCGGCGATGATGCGGTTCATGGCGTAGATGCTGTCGAAATCATTCGCTGTAACGATCAGCGCGCGGTCGGCGTGTTGAAGAGGCGCGGCAAAGCCACCGCAGACCACATCGCCAAGGACGTCAAAGATCACCACATCGGTGTCATCAAGCATGTGGTGCTGTTTGAGCAGTTTCACCGTTTGACCCACGACATAGCCACCACAGCCCGTGCCCGCAGGCGGCCCGCCGGCCTCCACGCATTGCACGCCGCCGAAGCCTTCTGTGACGAAGTCTTCGGGCCGCAGTTCCTCGGGGTGGAAATCCACCTCTTTTAGGATGTCGATCACGGTTTCCTGCAGCTTGCCGGTCAGGGTGAAGGTGCTGTCGTGCTTGGGATCGCACCCGATCTGCAACACGCGTTTGCCCAGCGTTGAAAAGGCGGCGGACAGGTTCGACGAGGTCGTGGACTTGCCGATCCCGCCCTTACCGTAAACGGAAAAAACCTTTGCGCCTTCGATCTTTGCGGAGGCATCTTGATGCACCTGCACAGATCCTTCGCCGTCCTGGCCTCTCTTTAGAGCGGGTGCGCCCAAGGTGGGCCGACCCAAGGCAGGCTGACCAAGAGTTGGAACATCATCACGCGGGCTCATAAGCACCTCTCTTTCGAAACGATCTGCTGTTTCTTCTGGCTAAAAATATCCCGGGGGGGCGCCATAGGTGCGCCATTGGTCCGAGCGCCAATGGCGACGGGCTGGCCCCCAACGTCCCCCCGGTCATATCTTGCGAAATTCATCATTCTGCAGCGATCCCTTCCATCTGGTCCTCGATGGCTTCGGCCGCCTCGCGCAGCGCCTCCAGCGTGGCCTCATCGGGCTGCCAATAGGCGCGATCGTGGGCCTCAAGCAGGCGGTTCGCCATGCGCGAGGACGCGGCAGGGTTCAGTTCCGTGAGCCGCGCGCGCATGTCTTCATCCAGCACGAAAGTCTCTGAAATTCTTTGATAAACCCAAGGCTCCACCTGACCTGTGGTGGCCGACCATCCCATCGTGTTGGTCACGGTGCTTTCGATCTGGCGGACGCCTTCGGCACCGTGTTTCAGCAGCGCTTCATGGAACTTCGGGTTGAGCTGGCGGGAGCGTGTCTCCAGCGCCACCTGATCGGACAGCGTGCGGATTTTGCCCGCGCCGCGGGTGGTGTCGGAGATGTAAATCGCCGCCTCCTGCCCGCCGCGCGCGCGTTTGACAGCACGGGAGATGCCGCCAAGCGTGTCGAAATAGTGGTCCACCGTGGTGACGCCCAGTTCGATGGATTCGAGATTTTGATACGCGATATCAACGTCTTTGAGCGCCGTGTTGAGCAGCGCGTCGTTCTGTTCGGCCTTGCCGTTTATGCCGTAGGCGAAGCTCTTGCGCGCCATGTAGGCATCGGCCAGCTCGTCCTCGTCGTCAAAGGCGGAGGCATCGACCATCTGGTTCACGTTCGACCCGTAAGCCCCTTCAGCATTTGAGAAAACCCGTAGCGCGGCTGTTTGGATGTCGCAGCCGGTTTCTTCGGCATAGGCCAGCGTATGGGCGCGGATGAAGTTCTGGTCCAGCGGTTCATCGGCGGTGGCGGCCTTGTAGGCGGCCTCGGCCAAAAGTTTCGTCTGCAAGGGCAGCAGATCGCGGAAAATGCCCGAGAGCGTCATGATCACGTCGATGCGGGGGCGGTTCAGTTCGGAAAGCGGGATGAGGTCAGCCCCGCAAAGCCGCCCGAAGCTGTCGAAGCGGGGTTTTGCGCCCATGAGGGCCAGGGCCTGTGCCAGCGGTGCGCCATCGGATTTGATGTTGTCAGAGCCCCAGAGGACCAGCGCCACGGTGCGCGGTGTGGTGTCATGGGTCGCGAGCAGCAGATCGGCCTGACGCGCGCCTTCGCGGCAGGCAAACACGGTCGGCATTCGGAAGGGATCAAAGGCGTGGATGTTGCGGCCGGTGGGCAGAATGTCGAGCGACCGGATCAGATCGCCGCCGGGAACGGGGGGTGTGAAGCAGCCATCAAGTGCATGAAGAAGGGCGGGTATCTCATTGTCTTGGCTGAGATGTTGTTCGACGCGGGCGCGGGTTGCGGCATCTGCGTCAGGCAGGATGTCGAGGTATTCGGCGCGTGTGGTCACATCCATGGGCTGGCCCACAATGTGGAGGCCATCGGGGATGAGCGCGTCCTCGGTTTCCAGCAGTTTCAGCCAGAGGTCTGCGGGCGCGTGATCGGCGAGATCCACGGCCTCGGCCTGTTCGGCGATCAGGGTTTCGATCTCGGCGCGGTCCGGTGCGTCGGGCGCGGTTTCGCGCCAGCGGGTCAGGCTGTCTTTCAACTCAGACAGGCCGCGGTAGAGGCCGGAGGTTGCGAGCGGCGGAGTGAGGTGGCTGACCGTCACGGCGTTGGTGCGTCGCTTGGCCAATGTCGCCTCTGAGGGGTTGTTTGAGGCGTAAAGGTAGACATTGGGCAAATCGCCAATCAGCCGGTCAGGCCAGCACGCGTCGCCTAGCCCTGCCTGCTTGCCCGGCATGAATTCGAGCGCGCCGTGCATACCGAAATGCAACGCCACGTCCGCACGGAAGATGTGCCGGATCCAGAGGTAGAATTGGGCGAACGCATGTGTGGGGGCAAAGCCTCGTTCGAAGAGAAGGCGCATGGGATCGCCTTCGAAGCCAAAAGCGGGCTGTAGGCCTATGAAAACCTTGCCAAATTGACGACCCAGAACGAAGACATCGCGCCCGTCGGATTGGTGTTTTCCGGGCGCGGGACCCCAGGTGTCTTCGATCTCGTTCAGCCAGGGGGTGGTTTCGACGATTGTGTCGGCGCTCACGCGGGCGTGGACATTGGCCTCTTGCCCCAGTTGCTTGGCATTGCCACCGAGCACGGCCTCGCGCAGTTCTTCGACAGAGCCGGGCGGGTCGATGTCGTAGCCGGCTTTGTGCATCGCGTGAAGCGTGTTGTGGAGCGAGGCAAAGACGTTGAGATAGGCGGCTGTTCCGGCAGCGCCGGCATTGGGCGGGAAACCGTAGAGGATGATCGCGACGTTGCGGTCATGGCGCGCGGAGCGGTGCAGGTGGGCCTGTTTGGCGACGCGTTCGGCCAGCATCTCTACCCGTTCAAGAGCGGGCGCCATGGCTTTGATATCGCTGGAATTTGCGGCATCTGAGCCATGACGGCCTGCAAAGACAGTGGGCGTGGTGGCACCGTCGAGTTCGGGCAGCGCGATGAGCATGGTGGTCTCGATGGGACCGAGGCCCTGGGAAGAGGCCTGCCATTGCTCAATCGTCTGGAATTCCAGCGGGTGGGCGGCGATGTATGGGACATCGAGCGCTTTGAGCGTCGTGACGGCGGCGTCATTGTCGTTATAGGCCGGGCCGCCGACGAGGGAGAAGCCGGTGAGGGACAAAAGCGCGTCGATTTTCACGCCGTTTTTGTCCTGGAAGAAGCTGTCGATGGCGGGGCGACCGTCGAGGCCGCCGGCGAAGGCGGGCAGGACGTTGAGGCCGCGCGATTCGAGGGCGCGGATGACGGCATCATAATGCGCGGTGTCGGAGGACAGCACGTAGGAGCGCATCATCAGGAGGCCCACCGTGGCCGCGCCCTTTTTGTGGGGCAGGTCGGAGGCGTTGGTGGTGATGCGGTCAGTGAGATCAGGGTGGTAGAGGCCGGTGTCAGGGTAATCCAGAGGGGCGGCGGCTTTGACACCGCGCCAGGCTTCGTGGCGGCAATAGCGGGAGATCATGAAGCGGATCATGGCCTCGATGTTTTCGTCCGAGGCACCGAGCCAGTATTGCATCATGAGGAACCAGGCGCGCAGGTCCTGGGCCTTGCCGGGAATGAGGCGAAGAATGCGGGGCAAACGTCTGAGCATGCGCATTTTTTTCGCGCCATCGTCTGAGCTGGGCTTGGAGGAGCCGCGCAGTTTTTTCAGCAGTTTACGCGTTGCCGTTTCGGGCGCGGACATATCGAGCGTGCCCATGCGGGTAAGCTTGACGATTTGCGCATCGGCGATGATGCCGACCATGGCGTCGCAATGGTCGCGGCGGGCCTCCAGCGTGGGGAGGATTGCTTTGATATGCTCTTCGAGGAAAAGCAGGTTGGTGACGACGATGTCGGCTTTTTCGATGGCGTCCTTGGCGTGTTCCAGTGCGTCTGGGCATTCGCCCCATTCGGCAGCGGCGTGGACGGTCAGCTCTAACCCGGGGAAATCGCGTTCAAGGCGCGGGGCCACGCGGTGGCAAGGGCCAGCGGCGTGGCTGTCCAGCGTGAGGATCACAACGCGATAGGCGCGATTATTTATGATCGTGTCACCGCGCATAGTGGGCTTTTGCCTCATAAAGCGTGTCGACGTTGATTTCCGTGAGGCCTTTGCCGGTGGCGAAGGTTTCGGTATTGCGGCGGGCTTTGCCGCGGACGAAGAAGGGGATTTTCTTGAGTTCGCGTTCAGCGTCTTCGAGCCAGACGATGCTGAAGCTTGTCTCAACCGGCTCATCAGTCCTTTCGGACTGCCTCGCCTCTTGCGGTTCCGCTTCAGCGCCGGAATGGCCGTGGTGAGAGGGGCCTGCGCTGTCGTTGAATTCGAAGTCTTCGCGGAACATGTGCAGCAGGTGTTCTTCCAGCCCCATGACCAGTGGGTGGACCCATGTGTCAAAAAGGACGTTTGCGCCTTCGATGCCCATTTGGGGGGAGTAGCGGGCGGGGAAATCCTGCACGTGGACGGGCGCGGAGATGACGGCGCAGGGGATCCCGAGGCGTTTGCCGATATGGCGTTCCATCTGGGTGCCGAGGATCATTTCGGGCGCGAGGCGTTCGATCTCAGATTCGACTTCGAGGTAGTCCTCCGAGATCAGGGCCTCGACATTAAAGTCTTTGGCCAAGCGTCTGATTGGACGGGCCATTTCGCGGTTGTAGCAACCCAGGCCCACCACCTCGAAGCCCATTTCATCGCGGGCGACGCGGGCGGCGGCGGCGACGTGGGTGCCGTCGCCGAAGACGAAGACGCGTTTGCCGGTCAGATAGGTGCTGTCGACCGAGCTTGAGTACCATGGCAGGCGCAGGCGGTCGGTGTTGAGGTAGGGCTCCACCCCTGCGAGGTCTGCCACTTCAGCGACGAATTCGCGGGTGGCGGCGACGCCGATGGGGATGGTCTTTGTGAATTTTTGGCCCAGCTCGCGTTCCATCCAGCGGCAGGCAGCTTCGCCTGTTTCGGGGTACATGAGCACGTTGAAATGGGCCGCACCCAGGCGGGTGATATCTTCGGGGGTGGCACCGTAGGGGGCGCAGACGTTGACGGCTATCCCCATATCCGAGAGCAGCGAGGTGAGCTCGGTGATGTCGTCGCGGTGGCGGAAGCCGAGACCCGTGGCCCCGATCAGGTTGCAGGTGATGTCTTCCGTGCGGTCGATTGTGCGGGCCAGCGCGCGGGTGATCTGGAAAAACGTCTCATCCGCGCCGAAGTTTTCTTTGCGCTGGTAGGACGGCAGTTCGAGGGGGATGACGGGGCAGGGCAGGCCCATGGTTTCGGCCATGCCACCGGGGTCGTCCTGGATGAGTTCGGCGGTGCAGGACGCACCGACGATCATCGCCTGGGGTTTGAAGCGGTCATAGGCTTCCTGGCAGGCGGTTTTGAACAGGTTGGCGGTGTCGGCGCCCAGATCGCGCGCCTGGAAGGTGGTGTAGGTCACTGGCGGGCGGTGGTCGCGGCGTTCGATCATCGTAAAGAGCAGATCGGCATAGGTATCGCCCTGGGGGGCGTGCAGCACATAGTGCAGCCCCTTCATAGCTGTCGCGACGCGAAGCGCGCCCACATGCGGTGGGCCCTCATATGTCCAAACTGATAGTTTCATTCGGCGCGTGTACCGAGGAGCCAGCCCCGTCGCCCATTGGTGCTCGAACCAATGGCGCCCCATGGGCAACTCCCCGGAGTATTTGTTGCAAGATGAAGCGGGGCGTTGGTCATTCGGCGGCCTCCATCAAGCGGAGGGCGCGGCGGCGATGCATCGGGCGGCTGAAAAGCCCCGCGAGATCGCCGGCTTGTTCGTAGAAATGGACCGGGGTGAAAACGAGCTCGATGGCCCATTTGGTGGGAAGGCCTTCGGCTTCCAGTGGGTTGGCGAGGCCAAGGCCGCAGACCGTGAGATCGGGTTGCGCGGCGCGGCAGCGGTCGAGTTGAAGCTCGACATTCTGGCCTTCGGCAATCGTCGGCCCTTCCGCCAGCAGATCGAGATCGGGGCCGACCACCTGTTTGTGGATAAACGGCGCGCCCACTTCGACCGCCGTCATGCCGCATTCGCGGGTGAGGAAGCGGGCGAGGGGGATTTCCAGCTGACTGTCGGGGAAGAAGAAGACCGACTTGTCCTTTAAGGCTGTGGCCGCTTGGGCCACCGCCTTTTTAGCACGTGCACGGGGCGCGCCGGTTACGGCGTCGAAACGCGCCTTATCGACACCGAATTCCCGGGCCACGGCGAGAAGCCACGCAGTGGTGCCCTCTTCGCCAAACGGGAA